>JAFOJB010000348.1 GCA_017420455.1 Blautia sp. | reverse complement strand
TATATTTCCGAAAATGAGACAGGAACCGCAGCATTTCTGAACAGCCTTTCCCAGGAGGAAATTGATGCCATTGCCAGGACCTGGACGGAAGGATACCGGATCGGCTTTATTACCACGAGGAAGGATATCACCAGAAAGAAGACCGTGAATATCCGATATCACGTGGGTTTTGAAAGGGTGGTACGCTCGGCCATAGGGCAGTTCAGAGAAATGGGGCTCTCTCCGGTAATCTTCCGGCATGCCGCCCATGCTGTCAATAAAAAGAACCAGTCGAGAAACGGCTATACCGGCGGAAACATCAATCCGCAGTATGAGTATGACCACCGCCAGGATGCCGCCCTGTTCCTGGACCAGGATTTTGTGAAGAGAAAGCTCCGGGCCATGCAGAACGGCTATGAAAAATATAAAGCGCCGGCAAATGTCCACGGCGGGCCGGCAGTCCTCGAAACCTTCGGGGAAAACCCCTTTTCTCCGGTAAATACGCCGGAGGCGCTCTCTCTTTCCCGGCCCCAGCAGGAGCAGATGGTAGAAATGGACAATGCAGCTGCCCAGATCGTAAACCGTTATATCAGAGGGGACGAGAGGAGCTTCACCATCATTGCCTATCCGGTGCCGGAGATCGGCAGGGATTTCAGGGAAATCTTTGCAGAGACCATCCGGATCAACAACCTGGATTATACCAGATACCAGAAGATCCAGCAGAAGATCATCGATACGCTGGATACCTGTGAGTGGGTAGAGGTAAAGGGAACGAATGGAAACGAGACGGATCTTCTGATCCATCTTCACACACTGGAAGACCCTGCCAGGCAGACGAACTTTGAAAACTGTGTGGCAGACGTCAATATCCCGGTGGGAGAGGTCTTCACTTCCCCGGTCCTTGCCGGCACGGGCGGCATTCTGCATGTAAAACAGGTGTATCTGGAAGGACTTCTGTTCAGGGATCTGCGCCTGGTCTTCGACTGCGGCCAGGTTATCGACTATTCCTGCGCCAACTTCCCCACGGAAGAGGAAAACCGGAAATATATCGAGGACAATATCCTTTTTCATCATCCCAAAATCCCCATGGGAGAGTTTGCCATCGGTACCAACACGACAGCCTATGTCATGGCAGAAAAGTATCAGATCGCGGACCGGCTTCCCATCCTGATCGCGGAGAAGATGGGCCCTCATTTCGCGGTGGGAGATACCTGCTACAGCTGGGCGGAGGATACGAAGGTGTATAATCCGGACGGGAAGGAAATCATTGCCAGAGACAATGAGATCTCGGAGCTTCGAAAGGAGGATCCGGCTCTTGCCTACTATGGCTGTCATACCGATATCACTGTTCCCTACGAGGAACTGGGAAGCATCCGGGTCATAGACGACGAGGGAGAGATGACCTCCATTCTGGAGAACGGCCGGTTTGTCCTTCCCGGGACAGAGGAGCTGAACGAGCCGTTTGGGTCCTGATGTTGACAGAAAATTGGAAATTGATTACTATGTTACAGAACACCAGAGCAAAGGAGACGCAGGATGGCAAAAGTAGGAATCGTAATGGGAAGCGACTCGGATATGCCGGTGATGAAAAAAGCCGCGGATATTCTGGACAGGCTGGGAGTATCGTACGAGATGAGGATCATCTCGGCGCACCGGGAACCGGACGTGTTTTTTGAATATGCCAGAACCGCCGAGGAAAAGGGCTTTAAGGTGATCATAGCGGGAGCAGGCATGGCTGCCCACCTTCCCGGGATGTGCGCGGCCATTTTCCCGATGCCGGTAATCGGCATTCCCATGCATACAACATCTCTTGGAGGAAGGGATTCTCTGTATTCCATCGTTCAGATGCCCGGAGGGATTCCCGTGGCCACAGTGGCCATAAACGGCGGACTGAACGCCGGCCTTCTGGCGGCAAAGATCCTTGCCGTATCAGATCAGGAGCTTCTCGGAAGGCTGAAGGAATATCAGCAGGAGCTGAAGGAACAGGTGGAAAAGAAGGATGCGCGCCTTCAGGAATCAGGATGGAAAAATTACGAATGACCGGTAAAGAACGGTTGGAGGACTTGGAATGGATTATAAAAACGCAGGAGTTGACATTGAAGCAGGCTATCGGGCAGTAGAACTGATGAAGGAGCACATCGGAAAGACACTCCGTCCGGAGGTCCTGGGAAGCATCGGCGGTTTCTCCGGAGCATTTTCCCTGAATAAGATCAGGGAGATGGAAGAACCCACCCTTGTATCCGGGACGGATGGCGTCGGAACAAAGCTGAAGCTGGCTTTCCTTCTGGACCGGCATGATACGGTAGGCATTGACTGTGTGGCCATGTGCGTAAACGATATCGCCTGTGCAGGCGGGGAGCCTCTGTTCTTCCTGGACTATATCGCCTGCGGAAAAAACTATCCGGAAAAGATCGCTGAGATCGTAAAGGGAGTCTGCGAGGGGTGTATTGCCTCGGGCGCCGCGCTCATCGGCGGGGAGACCGCGGAAATGCCCGGTTTCTACCCGGAGGATGAGTACGATCTGGCCGGCTTCGCGGTAGGCGTCGTGGACCGGAAGGATATGATCGACGGGAAGGATCTGGAACCGGGAGATGTACTGATCGGTATGGCTTCCTCGGGAATCCACAGCAACGGCTTTTCGCTGGTCAGAAAGGTCTTCCCCATGACGAAGGATGCGCTGCATACCTGGTATGAGGAGCTGGACAGTACTTTGGGAGACGCTCTTCTGGTACCTACGAAGATTTATGTGAAGGCGCTCAGATCCGTCAGAGAGGCAGGAGTACGTATCCACGCCTGCAGCCATATCACAGGCGGCGGCTTTTATGAAAATGTGCCCAGAATGCTGAAGGAAGGGACGAGGGCGGTCATCCGGAAGGACAGCTATCCGGTGCCTCCCATCTTCCGGCTGCTGGCAAAGCAGGGAAATATCGAAGAAAAGATGATGTATAATACCTACAACATGGGCCTTGGGATGATCCTGGCAGTAAGAGAGCAGGATGTGGAAAAGACCATGGAAGCCATCCGGCTCGCCGGGGAAGTTCCCTATGTGGCAGGCCGTATCGAAGCAGGAGATAAGGGAGTGGAATTATGCTGAAGCTTGGCATACTGGTATCCGGAGGAGGCACGAATCTGCAGGCGATCCTGGATGCCATCGCATCCGGAAGGATCAGAAATGCCTGTGTCAGTGTGGTCATCAGCAACAACAGGGGAGCCTATGCCCTGGAGCGCGCCGCAGCAGCCGGCGTGAAGGGAAGATGCATATCCCCGAAGGATTATGAGAACAGGGATCTGTTTTATCAGGCGCTTCTGCAGGAACTTCAGGAAAACGGGGTGGATCTTGTGGTGCTGGCAGGCTTCCTGGTGGGAATTCCGCCCATGATCGTAAACGCCTATGAAAACAGGATCATCAATATACACCCTTCCCTGATCCCGTCGTTCTGCGGTACCGGATATTACGGCCTCCGGGTCCACGAGGCGGCGCTTCAAAGAGGCGTCAAGGTCACCGGCGCCACGGTCCATTTTGTAGATACCGGCACAGATACCGGTCCCATCATCCTGCAGAAGGCAGTAGAGATCCGGGAGGATGATACCCCGCAGAGTCTTCAGCGCCGGGTGATGGAGCAGGCGGAATGGCAGATCCTGCCGGAGGCTGTTTCTCTTATAGCGCAGGGCAGAATAGAGGTCAACAACGGAAAGGTCAGGATAAAACCATGAAGGATAAAATAAATGTGCTGATCGTGGGAGGCGGCGGAAGAGAGCATGCCATCGCCTGGAGCGTGAGGAAGAGTCCGCGGACTGACAGGCTTTACTGCGCGCCGGGAAATGCGGGAATCGGAGAGCTGTGTGAATGCGTTCCCATCGGGGCCATGGAATTTGAGAAGCTGGCGGATTTTGCTCAGGAAAAGGAGATCGGGCTTACCATCATCGGTATGGATGATCCGCTGGCAGGCGGGATCGTGGACGTCTTCGAGGCGAGAGGACTTCGGGTTTTCGGCCCCAGGAAGAACGCCGCCATTCTGGAAGGCTCCAAGGCTTTTTCCAAGGATCTGATGAAAAAATATCATATTCCTACCGCAGCCTATGAAAATTTCGACGATCCGGGGAAGGCTCTTGAGTATCTTCGCACCAGAGCGCGTTTCCCGATCGTGCTGAAGGCGGATGGCCTGGCACTGGGGAAAGGCGTGCTGATCTGCAGGGATCTTGCAGAGGCAGAGGACGGTGTCAGACAGATCATGGAGGAGAGGAAATTCGGCAGTGCGGGAAACCGCATGGTCATCGAGGAATTCATGACAGGACGTGAGGTATCGGTTCTTGCCTTCGCCTCCGGAAACGTGATCCGCCCCATGACCAGCGCCCAGGATCATAAGCGGGCAAAGGACGGAGACCAGGGTCTGAATACCGGCGGAATGGGAACCTTTTCCCCCAGCCCCTTCTATACTCCGGAGGTGGATGAATTCTGCAGAAAGCATATTTATCAGCCTACGGTGGACGCAATGGTATCTGAGGGAAGGCCTTTCCAGGGAATCATTTTCTTCGGCCTCATGCTGACGCCGGACGGTCCGAAGGTACTGGAATACAATGCCAGGTTCGGGGATCCGGAAGCCCAGGTGGTGCTTCCCAGGATGAAGAACGACATCATCGAGGTGATGGAGGCGGTCATTGACGGTACGCTGGATCAGGTTGAACTGGAGTTCGAGGATAACGCGGCTGTCTGCGTGATCCTGGCAAGCGACGGATATCCGGAGAAATACGAAAAGGGAATTCCCATCGAGGGGTTTGAGAATTTCAGGGACAAAGAAGGATTTTACTGCTTCCATTCAGGAACCAGACGGGACGAACAGGGCCGCATCGTCACAAACGGCGGCAGAGTCCTGGGAATCGTGGCAAAGGGAGAGACCCTGAGGGAGGCTAGGACTCTGGCCTCTCAGGCGACGGACTGGATTACGTTTTCAAATAAATATATGCGGACGGATATCGGCAGGGCGATCGACGAAACCTGAAGGAGAAAGAGCCGTCCAGGGAAGAAGAAACGGAGAAAGAAAAATGAGCATCAGTAAAGAACAGGCGGTAAAAGACCTGCAGATCAGCGACAACCTGTTTGTGGCGTATTCTCAGGCTACCCGCCAGCCCTATGTGGTCTGCGCGGAGGATACATATAATGACCAGGTATGGATCTTTTCCAGAGAGGAAGAGATCAGGGATTTCGGAAAGAAAAAGCTGGAGGAGGACAAGACTCTCCTGATCGGCATGAAATATGAAAAAAAGGATTTCCCGAAGCTTTACGGGACTCTTTATGCCGTCGGAGTGAATTCCATCGTCTGGAACAAGGGAGACGAACAGATCGAGATAGAACTTTCGGATGTGGCGAAGCAGAGAGATCTCAGCAGCATCGAGGCGGCAAAACGCCCGCTGATGAATCCGACACTGCAGCTTTGCGGAATGTA
>JAFOJB010000347.1 GCA_017420455.1 Blautia sp. | reverse complement strand
TGCCTGTTACGTCCATCTGGCGGAGCCGTTCCAGCAACAGCAGAGTCTGATTCAGTATTTCACGAAGCTTCTGCATTCCATTATTCACCTCCGGAAAATAATACTCAGCTTCCCCTTCAGACCCTCGCGTGACTGGAGCTGATGTGTTTCGACCTCCTGAAAAACACATTCAGACCAACCCTGCGAGAGGCTGAACAGGAACAGTTTAAGCAGACACCCTCAGAAGATAAAATAAAAGGTCTTGAACGTATCCAGGGTCCCGCAATAATATTCAACATACCCCATTCCGTTCCTCTGCATGTAATATTGAGATACCAGCCGGCTGCTTTCCCCGTTGATCCATTCCTCCTTTGCCGCGGAAAAATCCTCCGCAGGCCCCACCTTGAAGCGCACCACGGCCGCGCCGTTGTCGATGCGCAGCCGGCAGATGTCCTGTACCGCCTGCCAGCTGTAAGGAGTGATATAGGAACCGTTTTTCACATAGAAATTCATCTCGTGGGAGGTGCAGACAGGGAGGTCAAATTCCATGTCGGACAGATACAGCTGCTCATATTCCTCCGGAAAGGGGCAGAGGTAATCCATCACCGTTGTCTTATGTTCCAGGAGCTGCGCCGCCTCCCCCATCAGGAAATCCGGCTGGTCTCCATTGGTGGTATCCATGTAATAGGGCTCCTGGTCTATCGTAACGATATTCCAGGCATGCCGTTCCGTGTCCTCTTCGTCCAGAGCGTTCCCCTCCACAAAGATACAGGAGATTCCCAGCCGCTCCAGAAGATACATGGCAGCCCTTGCATACCCCGCGCATACCGCTTCCTTTTTCCAGAAGACTCCCGCGATATTCTGGTCGTCCTCAGAGGATGCGTACTCTGTATGATCGATGATATAGGTATAGACGGTTGCCACCATCTCGTACTCCGAAGGGTTTTCCGGAAGATAAGAGCACATTTCCTGAAAGGCCGCTTCCATATGGGTATTGATCTCCTGCATCTGGTCGACGGTATACTGATATCCCGGTGCAAACTCGCAGAAATCCCTCCCCTGATAAGAGGTGGTGTAGGATTTTTCCCGATTGTGCACCCAGTACAGTTCCGGATGATCCAGGTACAGGGCGTGGGCGATGCGGTTTACCCTGTCAACCCCGGAGGTGGTAAGATAAAAGCTGGCGCGTCTTTCGCGGATCCCCTCCAGCATTTCCCTGTAGGCCCGCTTTTCTCCGGTGTCAAGCTGTTGAAAATAATACTCCCGGTGCCCCGGATCGTACTCATCCAGCTCTCTTTTTTTCTTCTCCCGGACCTCATCCGGAACCCCTGTAAGCAGATCATAGAGATTCCGGGTTACCTCATTTCCGGAAAAAATGGCGGAAAGAGAAGGAATACTCTGTATTCTTTCTGTGATCTCCGGGTAAAAACAGACTCCCAGGAAAAGAAGCAGAAAAAACAGACTCCTTCTGAAGAATGTATTCTTTTTCATCTGAACCTCTGTATGAAACTATGGATTGCATTTTTGAAAGAAAACTGATACTCTTGAGTCATGTGCTTTCAAAAGAAAACAGAATAATATCATCTTCAGGAGTGACTGTTATGAGTATCAAAATACCAATTGAAACCTCCGCCAGACATATCCATGTGTCCAGGGAGGACTTTGAATTCCTGTTCGGGAAGGATCAGGAGCTTCATTATGTCAAAGAATTAAGCCAGCCAGGTCAGTATCTCTGCGAGGAAAGACTGACCGTCCGCGGCCCAAGGGGCGAATTCGCGAATATGGCCATTCTGGGGCCCTGCCGTTCCAGGACTCAGGTAGAGGTTTCCCTTACCGATACCAGGCACCTCGGTCTGCCGGGGGTGATCCGCCAGTCCGGGGATATCGGCGGAACGCCGGGCTGTACCCTTGTCGGCCCGAAAGGGGAGCTTCAGATCAAGGAAGGCGTCATCGTGGCCAAGCGCCACATCCATATGACGCCGGATCAGGCGATCATTCTGAATGTCCGCGACAATGATGAGGTTTTTGTTCTCACCAAAAGCTATGGCCGGACCGTGATCTATGCGGACGTGGTCGTCCGTGTGGCCCGCTCCTTCCGCCTGGCAATGCACGTAGATACCGATGAAGCCAACGCCTTCTCCAGCGACGCGGAGCCCTATGGCGTCATCATCAAGCTTTTCGGCAGCGCCTACGATACCCACAAATGGATCGAGGAAGAGCTTTCCGGCATCCATCGCTGAACACAACTGCCGGATAAGGCTGCCCCGCCAGGCGTGCAGAATGAACAAAGGGACTGATGAGCCCTGCTTCTTTGGGTGAAAACCCAGAGGCAGCCGGACCCATCAGTCCCTTTTATCCGTATTGTTCGAACTGATTATGAATCCACTTCAGAATCATCTAAAATATACTCCACTGTAAAGATTTCCCCGTCGCCGGAGGTAAGATCCTCTCCGCTGAAAATCTCCACATTCAGAGAAGGCAGGTTTTCGGCCGGAAGACTGTTGAACGGTGCGGCAACTTCCGGAGTACCCTCTTCAATCCTGCTCTCTTCAGATGCATTTACGGAATCCGTCAGCAGGTCTTTCGGAATCTGTACCGTGATGATTTCCGGCTGCAGCACAACGACATTCATGGAAGGCCTGGTATCCGCGGGTACAGAGACCGCGTTCTCCGCTGGAATATTCACGGTGACAACAGAATCTGCCGCAGTCTTCCGGGAACCGGTTTTGTCTGAGGCCGGCTGGGCCAGAGGAACCATTTCTGAGGTAAGCAGCTCCTCGGAGGTAAGAGACTCCCCTGCTTCTGCCACGGCGATCTGTTCTACATTCGTCCTGATCTTTACTTTTTCCTTCGCCTCGGTAGTTGTTTTCTCTTCGGCCGCAAGCTCATCCACATAGAAGGAAGGCTGGCGGATATAACGGAAGGAGGCGCCATAGGCTTCCCCTACGGTAACGCCGTTCTTCAGTGAAGAGCAGTGCACGGCGATCCAGTCGCCGCTTGCCGTCTTGCCGCACAGGATGCCGACATGATTATCACTGCCTGCTTCCGGACCACGCTGGAATACCAGATCTCCCGGTCTGGCATCCGCCTCGCTGACGACCCTTGCCTTGTCCCACTGGTCGGATGTACCGGTACCGACATAGTAGACCATATCCGAATCCTTGTAGCCGTTGATGACGGCCCAGGTGACAAACCCGCTGCAGTCCAGACCGAAGGCCCGGACGGTACCGGTGCTCTTGCTGCCCTCTGCAGTAACCTGCGCCGCGCTTCCCCATTCGGAATCCACTCCGATGGCCAGGGATTTTCCGCCCCAGAAATACCCCACCTTTCCGATCAGGGAATAGGCGGCGCTGATGACCTCGATCCTTTCTTCCGAGACATCCTCTCCGACACTCTGGCGGATAAAGCCGTCTGAAGCGGTTACCACCGCGCAGAGAAGGCTGCAGTCTGTCTCCACGTATTTTTCCAGAACAGCCCTGGCTTTCTTGTCCAGGTTGTTCTTCTTGATATAATAGCTGATATGACGATTGCCCAGAGATTTCTGCTCTTCCCCGCCATTTTTGACCACAGGATTCATTTCCGCGAAAATGGCGGCCAGTTCCGCTCTGCTGTCCGCAGACAGGCGGAATTCCTCCGCGCCGTTAAGGCTCCTCTGGTATACATAGATTGCCAGGATATCCTGCCAGTTCCGGACAAGAAGCCCTGCGCTTTCTTCATTTCTCTCCCGCGCGCTCTCACGCGAGATATCCTTCAGGCCGTTCTTCTCCCGGTACTCCTTTTCGATCGACTCCATAACGGAGGCGAAATTCTCCTCGAAGCTGAGCTGATAGTTATTTTTCAGACTGTTCAGGTAAAACTCTTTCCCGGCGTGCAGGTTGGATACCATATTGGTAAAGTAAACCGGCGTGCCGATAAGCCCTCCGGACAATATAGAAGCCAGTGTTCCATCGGTAAGAAGATCCGAACTGATCTTGCTGGAAAGCTCTTCCGATTGCCTGAGCAGCTCTTTGACCTGCTCCTCGATCTTTACGAAATCTTCATAGTTGGTAACCTTGCTCTTCTGGGCTTCTGTAAATCCATCGTAAATTGTGCGGATCGCCTCCACTTTCTTACGGAGAAGGGTGGTAACCTTTTCCGCCTTCAGGGCTTCGATCCGGTTGACAAGGTTCTCCACCGCCTTCTCCGCATCGTTGATACCTGCGGGACTCACGGGAACCGGCGTTTCTGCTGCTTCCGGCTCCTCTGCCGGGGATGGCGAGGGGGATACTTCCGGAGACAGACCCGGCACATCCGGGGAGGGCGATACCGTTGCAATGGCCTCCGGAACCGGGGTTATATCCGCCGCCGCATCCGCTGACACATCGGATAAGGTCTCCTCTTCATATGCTTCTCTTTCCTCTATCTGCTCCGGCATGGCGGAAGGATCCGGTACGGCAGGCGTTTCAGAAACCTCGGTCTCCGCTTCGGCTTCCGGTTCTTCATCCGGAACCGTTTCTTCCTCCGCTTCCGGAACCTCTGCAGGAGGAGTCTCCGTTTCCCCGTAAGAGTCCTCCCCATAGGAGTCCTCCCCGGTCTCCTCGTACGTCTCCTGCTCCGCGGGAACCTCCTCGACTGCCCAGGTTTCCTCGTAGCTCTCTTCCTGTGCTTCTTCGTATGTCTCGTCCGGTACTGCAGAAAGCTCCTCCCCCCTGATCTGGCCTCCCCCACTGATCATGGCAGCTGCCACAGACATACACAGGCACTTCTTTATTCTTTTTTTTCTCATAGAAAATAAGCTGCTCCCTTCAACAATATAATAACAGCTCAGAATCATAACCTGTTTCAGTTTACCATAATTCGTTATGGAAATCAACTATTCCCACAGAATTTTCAATCTTTCTGTCAATACCGGCAGTTTTCAGCCGTTTGCATATTTTCGGAATTGTCATAACATGACGGGTTCTCAGTTTTCGGGAGCCGGGGATGGTTTTCCGAAATCCGGAGTTCCCATCAGGTCGTAAGGAGTCGTCTGGTAGACATAATAATTCAGCCAGTTGGAATACAGGTTGTTGGCATGGGCTCTCCACATCAGCAGGGGAACATTCTCCGGATTATCGTCCCGGTAATAATTTTTCGGTATCTCAATGGGCAGGTCTTTCGAAAGATCTCTCTTGTACTCCTGGTCCAGCGTCACTCTGTCGTATTCCGGGTGCCCCATTACGAAAATCTTCCTGCCCTCCTCGGCCATCGCAAGAAAAAGGCCTGCCTCCTCGGACTCCGCAAGCACGGTCAGGTCCTTGCAGGCGTGGATCTCCTCGATGGGAATCTCGGTATGTCTGGAATGCGGGGCGAGGAACATGTCATCGAAGCCTCTGACCAGCGGAATCTTCCTGTTCATCACACGATGCCAGAACAGGCCGAACATCTTCTCCTTCAGCGGCTTTTTCTGCAGGCCGTAGTAATGATACAGGGCTGCCTGGGCTCCCCAGCAGAGAGAGATGG
>JAFOJB010000346.1 GCA_017420455.1 Blautia sp. | reverse complement strand
TGCCGGGTTGCGTCCCAGGCATCGGCAGGCGAGCTGACGGAAGAGGATCATGCCCTGATCTCCAGGGTAAAGGACCTGATCAATGAAAAGATCAAGGTCGGCTGCACAGGCTGTGGGTACTGTATGCCATGTCCGAAGGGAGTGGACATCCCAGGGGCATTCCGCTGCTATAATGAAATGTTTACAGAGAAGAAAGGGATGGGCAGAAGGGAATATGCCCAGGTGGTTGGTCTTCGAAAGGAACCGGCCTTCCCGTCTCAGTGTATAGGCTGCGGAAAATGCGAGAATCACTGTCCACAGCATATTTCCATCCGTCAGGAACTGAAGAACGCGGATAAAGCCCTTCGTCCCCTTCCCTACAAGATCGGTACGGCAATCGCGCGCAAGTTTATACTGAAGTAATCATGAATTCTTCTGCAGTCAGATGAACCGACGAACGCCGGAACACTTGAGTCCCAGCCCGGCGAGGGCATGAGCAGCAGCTCTGAAACAACAAAGATACCTGAAATACAAATTTGGGGTTGCGCGGAGGAATGGTTTTTGCTATAATGACACAGTATCGTGTTACCGCAGTAAAGCGGACAGACAGTCCGGGAGGGTGGCAGATACGAATATATGATACGAAACCGGTCCGGAATAAACGATACAGGTATTCGGGACAGCGTTCCAAGATCTGAGTGAGGAGAAGAGAAATCATGATGAAGAAAAAAATCGCAATCCTTGGCGCAATGATTCTGGGTGCTTCTGTGCTTACCGCAGGCATGGCATCCGCAGCAGAAGATTCTGACTGGGCTTATGTAGAGGGAAAAGGAAAACTGGTTGTCGGAATCACCATGTTCGCCCCCATGAACTATGAAGAAGATAACGAGCTTATTGGCTTTGATTCAGAACTTACCAAAGCTGTCTGTGAAAAGCTCGGCGTGGAACCGGAGTTCATCGAGATCAACTGGGATTCCAAGGAAATTGAGCTGAATTCCAAGAATATCGACTGCATCTGGAACGGAATGTGCATCACCGAAGAAAGAAAAGAGAACATGAGCATTTCCGATCCGTATCTCCTGAATACCCAGGCCTTGGTCATGAAGACGGACCGTGAGGAAGAGATCATGGCGGATGTTTCCGGTCTGACTGTAGTGGCAGAGCAGGGCTCCACCGGCGAAGGCAAGCTTCTGGGAACCATCGAAGACGATGAAACCGTAGAGGTTTCCGCAGAGGAATACTTCAAGAACAGCAACTATGTGGCAGTGGATTCCATGGCAAAGGCTCTGATGGAAGTCAAAGCCGGTACCGCAGATCTGGCCGTAGTAGACAGCGTATGTGCTCTGGCGATGGTCGGAGAAGGCACTGACTACGCCGATATGACGGTCAATCTTGACAACAATTTCGGCGAGCAGCAGTATGGAATTGCCTTCCGCAAGGGCTCCGATGTGACAGAGAAGGTCAATGCCGCCATTAAAGAACTCTACGAAGACGGAACAGTCGGAACCATCGCTGAGAAATACGGCCTTACGGATATCCTCGTTGCAGGCTGATCGCCTGAATCCTGCGAAGCCGTTCCGGCACGTGTGCAGGATTGACAGGCGGGAATGAGAAATCCTTCGTGCAGATCGCGGCAGCCGCCGGATGGCTGCAGACAGCCGCCAGGTTCGCGGAGCGGGAATAAATGAAACAGGGCTGACGTATTGGGAAATGCGTCAGCCCGCTTGTTGTGTATATCAGTTTTGGAGGATCCTATGACCCCAGTATCGGAAGTGATCTCCTCGTTAAACGGGGGAATCCTGGTTAATCTGAAATTATTTTTCATTACCCTTATCTTTTCACTCCCTCTTGGTATAATTATCATGTTCGGGTCCCGGGCACGGTTTACGCCCCTCAGGTGGGTCACCCGGACCTTTGTCTGGATCATCCGGGGAACCCCTCTGATGCTCCAGCTTTTCGTGGTACTGTACGCTCCGGGACTCCTTCTGGGGCTTCCCATGTCCAACCGCTTTCTGGCGGCCGAGATCGCCTTTATCATCAACTATGCCACCTATTTTTCCGAAATATACAGAGGCGGCCTGGAAAGCGTGCCCAAGGGGCAGCATGAGGCGGCGGAGGTTCTCGGCATGACGAAGCCGCAGATCTTTTTCCGCGTGATCCTGATGCAGGTCATCAAGCGCATCACGCCTGCCATGGGAAACGAACTGATCACACTGACAAAGGATACCTCTTTGTCCCGTGTGATCGGACTTACGGAGATTATCATGTGCGCAGAACGTTTCACCAAAAAGGGCCTGATCTTGCCGCTGTTCTCCACTGGCCTTTATTTCCTGGCAATGAACGGTATTCTGACGATCCTGCTCGGGCGTCTGGAGAAGAAGCTCGACTATTTCAAGGTCTGATGGGAGGGATCGTATGGCAATCTTAGAGGTAAAAAACATAACAAAGAATTTTGAGCATGTGGAGGTTCTGAAAGGAATCAATTTTTCCCTGGAGAAGGGGGAGGTCATGTCCTTGATCGGAGCTTCCGGCAGCGGAAAGACGACGCTTCTGCGCTGCCTGAATTTCCTGGAGCGTCCTACCAGCGGCCAGATCCTGGTAAATGATGAGATCATCTTCGACGCTGCGGATAAGGAGACACAGAAGGAGAGCGAAATACGGAAAAAAAGGCTCCACTTCGGCCTTGTCTTCCAGTCCTTCAATCTGTTTCCGCAGTATACGGCGCTGAAAAATGTCACACTGGCGAAGGAACTGCTGGACAAAGACACGGATGCCTATAAAAGGAACAAAAAACAGGTTCTGGAACAGATCCGGGAAAGAGGAGTGGAAGTTCTCCGGAGCGTCGGTCTTGGGGACAAACTGGACTTTTATCCCCACCAGCTGTCCGGCGGCCAGCAGCAGCGTGTCGCCATTGCCCGGGCACTGATGCTGGAGCCGAATATCCTGTGCTTCGACGAACCTACATCGGCACTGGATCCGGAGCTTACCGGGGAAGTGCTGAAGGTGATCAATTCTCTGGCCGACAGGAATACTACCATGGTCATAGTCACCCATGAGATGAAATTTGCCCACGATGTGTCGGACAAGGTCCTGTTCATGGACCAGGGCGTGATCGTGGAGCAGGGAACGCCCGCCGAGGTCTTTGAACATCCGAAGCAGGAGCGTACCC
>JAFOJB010000345.1 GCA_017420455.1 Blautia sp. | reverse complement strand
TTTCGCAGTAAAGGTGTTTCCGAAACGGTCCTTGAAGGGAACGGTCTCTTCCTTCCTGCTGCAGCCCAGGGTTGTTTTCCGTACGCACTGGGCGGACAGCATCATGGGAAGGTACCCATAGACCAGAAGCTCGCTTCCGGTGTTGTCCCTCCGGCGCAGTTCCTTTTCGTTCAGTTCGACGGGAATGGTATCTCCCTCTGTTCCCAGCTTCCGGAAAAAGTCTTTCGCTTCATCGTTCCAGATATAGAGTCCCGCGTCCAGCCGGGTACAGGGGAAAAGTTTTTCTTCATACAGCCGCCCGAGGATCTCCGTGGAGGAGACAAGGAAGCCCTTCATTCCTCTGGAAAGCCATTCTCCGGCTTTTTCCATGACTTCTTCCGGAATCGGGCCTCGCTGGATCTCCGGGAAGGAAAGGTACATGGACAGATTTCTTTTCAGTCCGTCGGACAGACATTCCTTCATCACATGAAAGGGAAGGTACATGCCTGAAAGAGCCGGTTCCTCCATAAGAGTGCGGGCAGTTTCGACATCCTGACAGGAAACATAGAGCGCCATATCCTTCTCCTTAAAGGGAACAGGGGCAGGCTCCCGGAGACCGGCAGATACAGTTCCGGGGTTCAACGCTCTCCGGTATTTTCGGGAAATCTGCTCTTCCAGAGATCCGATTGCATTCCGCCGCAGGGTGTTCAGGGATCTGACCGGCAGAAAGACGTTTCCCTCTGCCGTGACCTGCAGCGTATCCCACTGAAAGCAGGTATTCCCAAGCTTATCCATCTGTTTTTGCAGGGATCCGGCGTCCATGGGGGCGTTTTTTGCGGTCTGTACCACATCTCCTTCCTCCAGGACAGAGAATTCCCCGTATTTCAGGGAAAGCCGGGCAGGCCCGCCTTCCTTCAGGAACAGGTTTCCTGTGATCCCTGCCTTCTTTCTCTGCAGAACAGTTTCCACCTCTTTTGTCTTTTTCTCCCCTTCGTAATCGATCATGGAAGGACCATTGTGCTGCAGATAATAGCCTTTACTGGACCCGCCCCGGCTGAAGATCTCCCGCAGCAGCTGAAGGTCGGCAGGCTCCGTCCTGTATCCTTCCCGTCCTTTTTCCAGATAGAGGTCCAGGTATTTCCGGTAGATCTGCGTCACTGTCGCGGTATACTCCGGCTGCTTCATCCTTCCTTCGATCTTCAGAGAGCAGACCCCGCTTTCCAGGATGTCCGGAAGAATCTCCAGAGTGTTCATATCCTTCAGGCTCAGAATATTCGGGCCGTGCTTTTTCTGCGCGGGGGCGGTATAGGGCAGCCGGCATGGCTGGGCGCAGCGTCCTCTGTTCCCGCTTCTCCCGCCGATCAGGCTGCTCATCAGACACTGTCCGGAATAACAGTAGCACAAAGCCCCATGGACAAAGGCTTCTATTTCCAGGGAGGAGGCCCTGTGCATCTCCCGGAGTTCTATAAGAGAGAGTTCCCGGGCCGCTACGACACGTTTTGCCCCAAGCTTCTCCAGAAATTTCATGCCTTCCGGTCCGGTGATGGTCATCTGCGTGCTTGCATGAAGAGGAAGCCCGGGGAATTCTCTCCGGATAAAGGAAAATACACCGAAATCCTGTACGATCACGGCATCCAGTCCTTCCTGGTAATACGGCGCCAGATAATCATACAGCTTTCCGTATAATTCCTGGTTTTTGAGAAGAGTGTTCACCGTGAGATAGACCTTTTTTCCCAGAATATGGGCTTCCTTTATGGCCGCGAGCACTTCTTCCTCCGTAAAATTCTTTGCGTAAGCCCTTGCTCCGAAAAAGCTGCCTCCCATGTAAACCGCGTCCGCGCCTGCTCCCAGCGCTGCCTGAAAGCCTTCATAGGAACCCGCGGGAGAAAGCAGCTCTGCCGTCCTTTTCTCTGCTACTGTCATTTCTCTTCTCTCCTGTCGTTTTCTACAGACAGAACCTCAGGACGATTTATGCAGGCAGACTCTCCGGCCGGTGTCCGGCTGATGTTCTGTCTGTTGTCTGGCTGATGTTCTGTCTGCCTGTGTTCTGTCCGCTTTTGTTACGATTCACAGCCCTGCTTTTGAGAATATAGTAAAAAACTGGCTCGACAGCATCTCTGTTGTCCAGCCAGGCTTTATAAAATGCCGAAACTATCTCATTTTTCTTTGCGTATTCAGGAACCAGGCCCGAAAAAAACATTATTTCGGACGGGCTCCTAATTCCTTTTCCAGCTCCTGGATCTTCCCTTCCAGGACACGGTTTCTTTCTTCTGCTTCCTTCTGGCGGCGGGCGGCTTCCTCGATCTTCAGCTTCAGATCTACCAGTTCATGCTTCAGATCATACATTTCCTGGTCCTTTGCCTGCAGATCC
>JAFOJB010000344.1 GCA_017420455.1 Blautia sp. | reverse complement strand
GAAAATACCGGCAGGCGATGGCCGCCCGGTATTTTCACAGCTCCCTTTCTTTCCGGTCTTTGCGCTGATTTCTTCTGATCTTTGCGCCCGCTGACCATTTTCCGGTTTTTGCTCTGATTACTTCTGTCCTCTGCACCTGATCACTTCTGGTCTTTGTGAGGAGTATTTCTGAGCCTGGCGCCAGTCTCTTCTGATCTTTTGTGCCGCCTGCCCGGTTTTCTGCCCTGTTTACTGTCCTGCGTCTGCTGCCGTCTGCTGCTTCATGGATTTCTTTTGCATCTTCTCCTCGTACATCAGCTTATCCGCATGGTTCAGGAAAACATCCAGGGAGTCGATATTGCTGGTATCCTGAATGAAGTCTCCGATGCTTACATGTACCTGAACGGGAAGGACATTGGAGGAATTCAGGACATCAAGCTTTTTCTGGATCCGTCCCTTGATATCCGCCTGGCATTCCCTGGTGATGATCACAAATTCATCCCCGCCGTAGCGCATTTTCAGATCGTTTTTCCGGCACGAAGAATCGATGATATTGGCAAGGGATTTCAGCACAGAATCCCCCACATCATGTCCATACTCATCATTTACCTTTTTCATGTCATCGATATCCAGGAACATGACCCGGATGGGCATGCCTTCCCTCTGGGCTTCATAGAAAATCTCCTGGCCGAGCCGCTGGTAGCCGAAACGGTTGTACAGTCCGGTAAGATAATCCGTGATATAAAGGGATTCCAGCCTGGCGTTCATCTTCCTGGCCGCCATCTTCTGGCGCCCGTTTTCCAGGCTGAACACCAGGAAATTGGCGATACTCTCATGCAGATTCATCTCGAAGATCTTGGGAGGCCGGGTGAGCACCAGAAACCCCATCATGGTATTCTTGAAATGGAGGGGATAAAACAGAGAAAAAACCTCCTCCGACAAAGGAAAGGCGGTGGGCAGGGACTGGCGGGAAACATGCGCGTAGGAGTGGAAGGAATCCGGCTCCAGCGTAAGCTTTCTGCCGCCGCAGGCTGCCAGCACAAAGGTACTGGAAAAATACCGGGAATCCGTCACCGGATGCATTTCCGGCTGCAGGAAATGGTCATAATAGGCACTGTTGATAAAAAGATAAACGCTGCCGCCGCCGAATATGGAATAGTATTTTTCCACCTCCTCCAGGATCACCGCCGGATCATCTGCCCCGATGACGCCGGCTGTCAGCTTATCCTGCAGGTAATAGTATTTTTCCATATGACGGGAATGGGCATAATACCTTTTCTTCAGGTTGAGAAGATCGTTCTCCATATTTTCGGAGCACCCGCAGGACCCGGAGAAGATGGTCTCAAAGGGGACAAAGATCTTCATGGGAACCTCGTTTCCGCGGATCTTTGACATCAGCACATCCATGGCGTAGGTAATGATGGAGGAAAAATCCCGTTTGATCGTCGTAAGCCTCGGGTCGGAAAGAGAGGCGGAAAAAATATCGTCCATGCCGGTGACCCGCACATCCTCCGGGATCGAATACCCGTTTTCCTTCAGCGCTACCATGGCGCCCAGGGCCATTTCATCGTTCGCGCTCACGATGGCATCCGGCATGGGCCGGCCTTCCTCCAGAAGCTGATAGATGGCCTGCTTGCCATGTTCGCTTTGCCAGTAGCCGTCGAAATAGGAGATATCTTCTTTTCTGATCCCATATTTCGTACAGACATCCTCAAAACCCCGCCGGCGGTCATAGGCTTCGCCATAACCGTCCCGCTCGGCGCCTTTCAGGAACAGAAAACTCCGTGCGCCGTGCTCCGTGATCAGATGGGTCGTGATGGTGCTGATGGCATTGTAATCGTCTGTCCCGATATAGATGCAGCCCTTCATCCTGGCGCCGATGGAGATCCCGGGGATCCCTGCCTCGTGGATGCGTTCCTCCAGCCGCAGCAGGGCAGAATCGTCCATGATCTGGTGGGCCTGGATCACGACAGCATCGTAGTTTTTCAGGTCCGGAAGTTCATAGATCTCGTATTTGAAAAAATCATCTTTACTGTGAAGGGCGAAGCCAAAACAGTCGAAGATCTGAACATGGATATTATCATATCTGCTGATGTAATTCATCAGGCTGTTCAGCGCCACACTGACCAGCTCTCTGTTCCAGTCGGCAGTAATGTAAACGATTTTGTAGAATCTCTTTTCCGTACTGTTCACGCAGGAACCGCCCTCCCTTCACAATGGTAACAATGATAACGTTGGAGCCGGACTTTCCGGCAGATTCTTCTCAGGTATTTGACTTATTGACATCAATATAGCTGTACAGCGTATATTTGGAAATCCCGAAATAGTTTGCCACCTTGTCTCCGGATTTGGTAATGAGGAAAGCGCCGGAATCGTTCAGGAACTGGATGGCAGTTACCTTGTCCTCCTTGTTCATCAGCGGTACCGGTTTCCCCACCAGAGCTACCGATTCTTCAATGAGATGATCCAGCAGGTCGCTTACACTTCGGGTAATCTCCCGCGGCTTTTCCGTGGTGTTTACCGGAGTAACCATGGGCTTCAGAGCAGTTTCGATCAGGGTGAGCTTTGTGATATCGAAATTGATGCCGAAAATATAGTGCAGCGTTCCGGCATCGTCGTGGATATAGGTAGTACTGCATTTCAGGATTTTTCCATCCGAGGTCTTCATCAGATAACCGGAACGGTTCTGGATGAGTTCATCCTTTCCCTGATTCCGGATGGCGTCGAAAACCACCTTGGAGGGGCCGTCCCCCACCTTCCGGTTGGTGATATAACCATTCACGATGTAGATAATGGAATGTTCCGGTTCGTTGGTTTTCAGGTCGTGTATGACCACCTCACAGTCCGGACCGAACTGGGCCGCAATTCCATCTGCAATATTTTTTAAAGTTGACAGCATACCCATGTCTGTCTGTATCCCCTTTCTGTCTTTGTAAAGAAAATGCTCTGCTCAGCGTTTCCTTACTATAATATATCATAAAATAGATAAAAATAAAAGCTGATTGTCCATTTTTATTGGGCAAAATGAAACCCTGGCTGCAGTTTTCCGG
>JAFOJB010000002.1 GCA_017420455.1 Blautia sp. | reverse complement strand
CAACAACTGGTCCCTGTCCACAGACGACGGGATCAATCTGCTGGAGCCGGGAAAAACGCCTCATGACAATATCCAGTTTCTGCTGGTTCTCACCTGTATCCTGAAGGCAGTAGATGAGCATGCGGATCTCCTCAGGGAATCTGCGGCGGATATCGGCAACGATCACCGCCTTGGCGGGAACGAAGCTCCTCCCGCCATTATCTCTGTGTTTCTGGGAGAACAGCTTCAGGATGTGCTGGAACAGCTGATCAGTACGGGGACAGCCACTCATTCCAAGGAAGGCAGCAGGCTGATCACGGGGGTCAGGACTCTCCCGGATTTCCGCAAGGACGCCACGGACCGGAACCGGACTTCCCCCTTTGCTTTCACCGGGAATAAATTCGAATTCCGTATGGTGGGTTCCCGGGATTCCATCTCGGCCTGCAACGTGGTGCTGAATACCATTGTGGCAGAAGCCTTCCGGGAAACCTGTGATCTTTTGGAGAAGGCAGAGGATTTTGATCTCTGCGTCCACGATCTGATCAAAAAATACGCCACGGAGCATCAGAGGATCGTCTTTAACGGAAACGGTTATTCGGCGGAATGGGCAGAGGAGGCGAAAAAACGCGGGCTTCTGAATCTTCCGACAATGGTGGATGCCATTCCTGCGCTGACTACGGACAGGGCGGTAGAGATGTTTACGTCCTTCCGGGTTTTTACCAGGGCAGAGCTGGAATCCAGGGCGGAGATCAAATACGAGATTTATGCGAAAGCCATCAATATTGAAGCACGGACGATGATCGATGTGACCACGAAGCAGATCATTCCCGCTGTAATACGGTATACTACGGTTCTTGCTTCTTCGATCAACGCCGTAAAGGCAGCAGGAGATATCGATACCAGCGTGCAGATGGAGCTCCTGAAAAAGACCTCTGCTTATCTGAAGGATGCGAATTCTGCCATGGGAGAACTGAAAAAGGTGACGGATCAGATCGGTTCCTGTCCGGAGGGCAGAGAGAGAGCTGTCTTCTGCAAGGACAGCGTGGTTCCTGCCATGGAAAAGCTGCGGAGACCGGTAGATGAGCTGGAAATGATCGTAGACAAGGAAATGTGGCCGATGCCTTCCTATGGCGATCTGATTTTTGAGGTGTGAGAATGGAAGAACTGAATTTTCTGTCGGAGCAGGGAGTGGACCAGCGCCTCGTGCGTTCTGCCCTTGCTTTCCGGGAGCGTTATCAGGTAAAGGAGGAGGCGGCTTCAAGGGTGCGCGCTCCTCTGATGCCCTTTTATGGCAGGGATCTTCTGGAGATGGCCATGGCAGCAGTGCTGGAGGGGGAAAACCTTCTTCTGGCCGGCCCGAAAGCCACCGGCAAGAATGTCCTGGCAGAAAACCTGGCCTATATCTTCGGCCGCCCCATCTACAATGTTTCCTTTCACGTCAATACCGGCAGCGGAGAGCTCATCGGGACGGATACCTTTGAAGGAAACGAGGTGAAGCTCCGCAAGGGCATTATCTACAACTGCGCCGAGATGGGCGGCTTCGGCATCCTGGACGAGATCAATATGGCCAGGAACGACGCGGTTTCGGTGCTGCACGCCACTTTGGATTACCGCCGGACCATCGATGTTCCGGGATATGACCGGATCGATCTGCATCCGGCTGCCCGGTTCATCGGAACCATGAATTACGGCTATGCAGGGACCAAGGAGCTGAACGAGGCGCTGGTGTCCCGTTTCCTGGTGATCGATATGCCGGCCCAGACCGGGGATTCCCTGGAATTCATTTTCCGGAAGATGTTCCCGGAGGCAAGAAAAGAAGCGGTGCATCAGTTCATCGGCGTATTCCTGGATCTTCAGCAGAAATCCATGAACAGCGAGATCACCACGAAGGCTCTGGACCTTCGCGGACTTCTTGCGGCCATGAAGATCGTCCGCACAGGCCTTACTCCCTGGCAGGCAGTCCGCATGGGCGTGGTAAACAAAACCTTCGATGTATTTGAAAAGCAGATCGTCGAGGATGTAGTCAGCACCCGGATTCCCAGAAGCTGGTCCCGGGAAGATGTTTTTCAGTAACATCGCTGACTGACAACAACGCAGTCAGATTTGGATTTGGGCAAGCAGAATTCGGAAGTTATTTGTGTACAGTGCCTAAGGATTGAGAGAGAAATAACTGTCCCGGACAAAAAGACAGGCAATTCGGGACAGTTCCTAAGTCGGAGCAGAAGAATGACAGAGCATAAAACAGAAACGATTTCCGGGGAATATCTGGACACCTTTCAGCTGGAGATGGAAAACCGCATTCGAAATCTTCTGTGGACGGTAAGCCAGGATTATTCTCTGGAGTGCAAACCGGATGTATCCCTGTTCCTTCGTTCCAGGGAAATCGCCCTGTACGACGGCATCAAGCAGGGCGCCTTCGCCCGGTATTTTGACCGGGACAAGGTGAGCATGTATCTGATCAAAAAGATTTACTGCGGGGCAGAAGAAGCCCCGCTTCTTGTTTTATCCCAGCTTTGTGTGGAAGAAGCCGTGGGGGAGCGGATCATCGCAGAACGGCCCGGGATCAGGGACATCCGGAGGAAGGCCTTTCAGGATATCCTGGAACAGGAATACAAAGAATTCCCTCCGGAAGACCAGGTGGTGGACTGCCTCCGGGCTGCGTTTCTCCTGGAAAACGGACGGGGAGAAAAGAGAGACCTGCCGTCTCTGAAGGATTTTATCGATCTGCAGAAAAGTGCCGGAAAAGCGGAAGAAACCATGGATCTCATTTCCTGCATCGACGATCTTTACAACGAAGCAGTGGATCCCTCCTTCGAGAGACGGCGGGGAAATCTTGCCCAGGTTATGGCTGTAACGCTGGAGGAACTGGCGGAGAGCGGGTTCCGGGAGGAACTGCAGGAGGAACTTCTGGAGGAGGCCATGGAATCCTATGTAGAGCAGCTCTCCAACAGGATGACCAGTCTGGAAAACAGGGATGTGACAGAGGACCTGGAAAAGAAGAGAAAGCAGAACCGCAAGATCACGGTACTCCCACCGGAAGCCCTGGAAAAAAGCCACCGCTATGTGGAGCTGAACTATGGGAAGACCTATCTGTCCGGGCGGGAGGAGAAGCGCCTGAACGCCCTTTTCTGCAGGGAAATCCACAGTGACTGCAGCCTGTATTTTACGGAAGGGATCCTGAAGAACCCGGTGCAGAGGAATTATCAGTATGAATACGCAAAAAGACTGCGCAGCAAGAATCTGTACCTTTTTCACGACAAATACCGGGTGGTGCGAAGAAATGTCGAGGATCTTACCCGGCTTCTCCGGAAGTCCCTGCTGATCCGCACAGAGAGCCAGTTTGTTCTTTCCGACAGGGGACAGATCCTCCCGGCGCGTCTGTGGAGGGTGGGCAGAAGCAGTGAAGCGAATGTATTTCAGAAGGAGATCCGGGGCGACGTGTCAGACTTTGTGGTGGACGTTCTCATCGATGCCAGCGGATCCCAGATGAAAAGGCAGGGGGAGGTGGCGCTCCAGGCCTACATGATCAGCGAAGCTCTTTCCAATGTGCAGATTCCCCATCGGGTCATGAGCTACTGTACCTTCTGGGATTATACCATCCTGCAGAGGTTCCGGGACTATGACGCGCCGGCGGAGGAAAATGACCATATCTTCGATTATGTAACCTCCTCCAACAACCGGGACGGTCTGGCCGTGCGGGCGGCAGGAATGCAGCTGACCGGCCGGCCCGAAGAAAAGAAGATCCTCATCGTACTCAGCGACGGCCGGCCCTACGATGTCATCGTGAACCGTCCGAATGCCAGAAATCCGAAGCCCTATCACGGGCAGTACGCGGTCGCAGATACGGCCTCCGAGGTGAGACGGCTTCGGACCCAGGGAGTAAGCGTCCTGGGAGTATTCGCGGGAGAAGAGAAGGATCTTTCAGCGGAAAAGACCATCTTCGGGAAGGATTTCGCCTATATCCGCGAGATTACTGCCTTTTCCCGCATTGTGGGCAGATATCTCATCAGACAGCTGGAGGAAGATTAGGAACTGTACAGAAATAACCTTTACAGATGGCCAAGGATCAATTCGTTCAGGCAAGGCGGAGGAATGAGCCGATGGATCTTCCCGGGCTATGGAAGAAAAAAACGGCCCGCCGCAGCCTGAAGGAAACAGTATGTCTTCAGGCTTGACGGGCCGGCTGTAAATGCTCCCGGCTCGAACAGTCAGGCACTGTACACAAATATCTTCCGAATTCTACTTGCCCAAATCCAAATCTGACTGCGTTGTTGTCAGTCAGCGATGCCCGCATCGCT
>JAFOJB010000343.1 GCA_017420455.1 Blautia sp. | reverse complement strand
TACGAGATCTATCTGGGAATTGAAAGAAAGAGTGACGACTTTTTTGCAGGTGTGATATTCCTTGCGGCGGGGATTCTGTTAAAACTTCTTCTTGGCAGAGCCGCAGAGAAGGTTGCTGCGAAAAAGGAAAGTAAAAAGGAATAATATGTGTCCCTCCTGTGTTCCGCGGACAAAGGTTCCTCTGCGGTCAGGAGGGCCGACAGACATCGAAAACACATCCATCCCCGGCCGGTGAGGCCTTGAACTGTAACTCACCGCTGAGCAAAAGAGAAAGGACGGTTGCTTTTTGGCAATATTTATAGTATTATGATACTAACTTTATACGAAAACCGCACAGGTGCTCTTTTTACGAGAGCTTAAACTGGAATCAGGTGAAAATCCTGAACAAGGCCGTTGCTGTGAGCAGTGAGAAGAAGGTATATGGGAATTTCCCGGCCACTGGTCCATAAGGACCGGGAAGGTATGACCGTATTCAGAGACAGTGAATTGTTTCACACTGTAAGTCAGAATACTTGCCTGTGTGGACTATTTATTTCTGCGGACTTCCGGAAATTATAGGATCTGACAAGGTCTTTTACCTCAGGCAAAGGGTTTCTCTGCCTGGGAATATTATGCACAGATCCGGCGAAAGGAAGATTCACCTTATGGTGACAGCCGGCTCGCGTGTGGACAGGAAAGAAAAGCCCTTCCCTGTCCGGTCAGGAGGTCCGCACTGTGCGGATCTTTTTTTATGCACAGAGCCGCTTCGAATCATATACAGCAGCTGTCTGCTGTTATATTGATAATACATTCCAAGGAGGAATCATTATGAAAAGAAACTTTGCAGTACTTATGACGTCGGGGGTTCTTGGAGCATCCCTGGCATTCACAGCTTTTGCTGAGACCGAAGGAACCGTGATCGAGAGCAATGTAGAAGCAACCGAAGAAGTGACCTTCGGAACGGGGGAAGAGGGCTATACGCCTGTAACCATCACGGTTCTGCTGGACAGAACCGGTCTTGGAGACAATATTCAGGAAACATTCACCTCCGCTCCGGAGCATGTCGTTGTGAATGGAGATCAGATGGCGGACTATTTCTTTGACCTCGGGCTGGAAGACAGAATGGCGGGCTATACCCATGGTTCATGCTGGAGTACCGTTTCTCAGTATCCGGCAAGGGAACAGGTGAAACTGATGGGCGATGGTTCCAACCGGAGCTTCTCAAAAGAGGACCTTCTGGAAGTAAACTGCGACTTTTTGATGGGCTGGGATTCCATGTTCGGCGATAACTGGTATAACAAGGACTTCTGTATCGAGAACGGGATCGCCATGTATACCCCCTTCTGTGCCAGCGACGCAGCTGTATTTGAGGACATCTACAAAGACTACGAGACGCTCGGCGCCATCTTTGGCGTAGAAGAACTGGCTGCAGAAAAAACAGAAGCCATGAAGGAAAAAATCGCGTCCGTAAAAGAGGCTCTCGGCGAAGAAGTCTACGAGTCTCCGATCAATGTGTTTGTATATGATTCCGGCGAAGACGGAGCCTTTACTGCCTGCAAAGGTATGCCCGGCGATATTCTTAAGCTTGCCGGCGGTCTTTCCAGCTTTGATGATATCGAAAAAGGCTGGGCGACCGTATCCTGGGAACAGATCGTAGAGCGAAATCCGGAAGCAATTCTGATCCTGGATTATAACGGCGAAGCGGCCGAAAAGGAAGAATTCCTCAAGGGTCTCGAGGCTCTTGAGAATGTAGACGCGATCCTCAATGACCGGATCTATGTTGCCAACTGCGCAGATATGCAGGGAAGCGCAGG
>JAFOJB010000034.1 GCA_017420455.1 Blautia sp. | reverse complement strand
TGTGGACTTGGGCTTTTTACCCGGGGTCTGAACGAACGCTCTTACAGGGAGCAGGAGCCGTTGTTCTCTGAACTCTACAGCTGGTATCTGCAGGATGCATCCAGCCGGGAGCTGGTAAAACGTCTGGTGGAAAACGCTTTTTCCGGGAAGCCCTCTGACCTGATCAGCAGGGAGGCAGCAAAGGCGCTGTATCACGAGATTCCTGCCGGCAGCGCTACCAGGCTGGAACGATATGCAGCCTGCGCCTTCGCCCATTTCGCAGCCTACGGTCTGATGCTGCGGCCCAGGCAGGAATATGAATTCAAGGCTTCCTCCCTGGGGACAGTAGTGCATAAAGCGCTGGAGGAATTTGCCCGGGAGCTTTCTGAGGACGGGGTTCAATGGAAGGATCTGGATGATAAGGTCCGGGAAGAGTATGTGGACAGGAGTCTGGAAAAGAGCTTTTCAGAATACGAATTATCCCTCTTAAAGGACAACGAAAGAAACGCCTACATGTATCAGAGGATGCGCCGTCTCCTTCTTCGCACGGTGTGGGAACTGCAGCTGCAGCTCCAGAACGGCAGCTTTTCTCCGGAGCTCATCGAGGCCTCCGCAAACGGCGGACGGATCGACCGGGTGGACGCCCTGTATGAGCCGGGCAAAGTATTTGTAAAGGTAGTGGATTACAAGACCGGAAGCACAACCTTCAATCTGCTGTCCGTTTATTACGGGCTTCAGCTGCAGCTGGTTCTTTATCTGGACGCTGTGATGGATCTGGAAAAGAAAAAGCATCCGGAGCTGGAAGTAATTCCGGCCGGGATCTTCTATTATCCGGTGAAGGATCCGCTGGTGGACGCGGATAAGGAGGAGGTGCTTTCGAACGCGGAACAGGCCATCCGGGAGAAGCTGAAATACAGCGGACTTGCCCTGGCGGATATCGACATTCTGAAAAAGATGGACCGCACCCTGATCTCTCTTCCGGTGACGCTGACAGACAAGGGAGCGTCCCTCGGAAAGAAGTCCTCGGCGGCTTCAGAAAAGGAATTTGAAGAGCTTCTGGATTATGTAAAAAAGAAAACCGAAGCTCTCCGGCAGGAAATTCTGGAAGGGAACGCCCAGGTCCTGCCTTACCGGATGAAAAAGGAGATCCCCTGCACCTACTGTGATTTTAAGAGAGCCTGCGGTTTTGACCGTAAGATTTCCGGGTATGAGTACCGCGATCTTCCGGAGCTTTCCAGGGAGGAGATTTGGAGGGAAATGGAGGAAGAGAACAGAAAATGAGCGTATCATGGACAGACGATCAGAAAAAGGTGATCGCCCTCCGGGGCAGGAGCATCCTGGTCAGCGCCGCGGCAGGCTCCGGAAAAACGGCAGTGCTGGTGCAGAGGATCCTCTCAAAGATTACGGATCAGGATCATCCTGTGGACATCGACCGGATGCTGATCATGACTTTTACCAGAGCCGCCGCAGGGGAAATGAAGGAAAGGATCGCTCTTGCCCTGCAGGAAGAGCTTTATAAGGATCCGGAGAATACCCATCTTCAGCGCCAGATGACGCTGGTGCATACGGCGCAGATCAGTACCATCGACGGGTTCTGCGCCTATCTTGTAAAGAATTATTTCCACAGGATCGGCCTGGATCCCGCTTACCGGGTAGCGGAGGAGGGGGAAATGCGCCTCTTCAAAGAGGAGGTGGTCTCGAAGCTGCTGAATGATGCGTATGAGGAGAAGGATCCGGACTTTCTGAAGCTGGTAGAGTGCCTGACGCCCGGAAAGAATGACGATATTCTGAAGGATCAGATCCTGGAGCTTTATGAAAAGGCCAGTACTGATCCGGAGCCTGAAAAGTGGCTGGAGGGCTGCATTGCGGGATATCATTTCGACGAGGGAGAAAAGATCGCGGACAAGGAGTGGGGAAGGCTTCTGCTTCAGGATGCCGGGGAAAATCTGGAGGAGG
>JAFOJB010000033.1 GCA_017420455.1 Blautia sp. | reverse complement strand
TCCGGAACAGGAACTCAAAATTGGACAGACCCACCCAGTCGCTGCCGAAGATCCCCTTCTGGTAATTGATCTTTTTGAAGGCGATAAACATGCCGAACATCGGAGCATAATTGTTTACAAGCAGGTAGATGCTGCCCGGAAGCAGCATCACCAGCAAGGCTATATCACTTTTCTGCAGTTTCTTTTTCTTTTTTCCTTTTTCACTCATGACCTGTTCTTGGCAACCCAGTCATCCAGCTGACGCTGTTTTTCGGCGATGAACTCATCCACGCCAGCGTCCTTAAGGGCCTGGATCATGTTGGGAAGCTCTACCTCCGGATCCAGAATTCCAAATTCCAGGCCTTCCTGATACTGCTGCAGTACGTTCTGGATCGCAGCATACTGAGAAGAAACCGGCGTTGTGTCAAAGAGGAAGCCAAGCGTGCGGACGCCTTTTCCGGATTTGGTGTACTCCAGCGTCTTTTCGATGGCATCCGGCTCATTTCCGGCTGTTACGGTGCTGATAAAGTAGTTGCCCCAGATCATGGTCTGGCTGGTTCCGCAGTTCATGAAGACAGTGCTGTCATCTCTTCCGGTGATGAAGCCGTCCACCAGATCCCAGTCTTCTCCCTCAACGCCATAATACAGGGTGTTGACGAGCTCGGGATTCTTGTACATTTCGTTCAGGAAGATCATTGCCGCTTCCGGATTCTCGGAGGTATAGGGGATCACGGAAGAATAGATCAGGTTGGAGCAGACCGGCGTAGAGATCCGGATCATCTCTGTGTTCACTCCGTACTGAGAGGAAAGCATCTGTCCGGCGGTCTCCGTAGAATAATCGGTTGTGTGATCGATGCAGGCAAAGGCATTTCCTGTCTGCCAGTAATTATGCACACGGTCGCCGCTGGTAGAAATATCATCGGAGACCAGTCCTTCTTCATACCATCTGTGGACGGTTTCACAGAATTCTTTATACCCTTCTGTCTCATAGAAATCCACCAGCTGATAGCTTTCCGGATCCATCAGAACGCCGACGCCGTCGCCAAGCGCCTCGTAGTTCTCATCGAAGGTACAGACTGCTGTGGTTCCGGAGAAGGTGATCCCGGAGCGGATGATCGGTTTCACGCCAGGCTCATTTTCCTTGATCGTCAGCATGAACGGCTCCAGATCGTCATAGGAATCGATGGCAGAAAGATCCATTTCATATTTATCCGCCAGATCCTTATTGATCAGAATGTCATTATAGGTATGCTTCGCGGAAAGCTGGGGAATTCCGTAGAGCTGGCCGTCAAAGGTCAGGCCGTCCAGCATGTACCGGAAGTCGTCTCCGATGGCTGCCAGAATATCCTGCCCGTACTCTGCAAGATAGTCATCCAGGGGAAGAATGGAACCGTTGGAAAGAAAGCCTGCATAGTTCCAGTCCAGCGCGTTCATCAGATCGATGGTTTCCCCTGCTGCCAGACGGCGGCTGACTTCCTCATCGTATGCGGCGACATTGGTATACTCCAGGTGCACGTTTACGCCCAGAGGATTCATGATCTCGTTCACCTTCGCGGTTACTCTCTCCACCGCGTCGCTGGTGGGAATATCCATAAAGGTACAGGTAAACAGATTGACATCCTTCAGTTCCTCTGCCTGCGCTGTAAAAGCTCCGGTCATCATGCCCATGATCATGGTTCCTGCAAGTATCAGACTTGCTGCTTTCATTCTTCTTTTCATGTCGTTCCTCCTTCATCATTTCACATTGTTTCAGCAGTGTTTTTGTCAGGATCGGGCTGCAGATCACCGGATCCTGACGTTGATCCGTTATATTATCATATGATTATGATAATTCCGCAGGTCTTTTTTTCCTTGCACGATTTTTAGATATCCTTGCACTTTTTTTGTGTTTTTTTTATAATACTGTTGCAGGCATTCCGGATCCATCCGACGGCATGGATCCTTCTTCTTTATCGACGCATATTGCTGCGGGATGCTGATGTGCAGCAGGGGCAAAACCGCTCTGAGGAATATTGTCTTTCTGCACTGGATCAATCCTTGCCCGCGGGATTTTATGTCCCAGAATCAGGAGCTTTTCATGAAAAGGCCATCCAGCGTAAAAAGCCGTACCTTTTTGCTGTTATTTGTATTTTTATCTGCACTCCTGGCTGTTTTTCTGTTCAATATCCATTACATCCGGAGAACAGCCAGCCAGAGGATACTGGAAACCGTTGCGGCCAGCACGGCCTCACGGCTGGAAACCATTACCAATTCCATGTCCGAGAGTGCCCTTTCCACCCAGCAGATGGTTCAGTACCAGACTTTCGGCACTCTTTCAGAGGATCCCTCTGTCTGGTTTTTCTACTATCGGGATCTGCAGGCAACCTTGAATATCCTGGAATCCGGCCGGTTTCAGTATTCCGGCATCTGCTATTTCGCATATAATCACAGGCAGGATTATTTTCTGAGAAGCAGTACCCATTCCATGCCGATCTATGAAGAAAAGGAGATCGCGGCCTGGCTTGGCAGCCTTTCTTCCTTTCCCAGCTATGTCTGGAATACGCAGACCTTCCATGGGACAGACTATTATATATACGGGATTTCCCAGGGGGATTTCTACTGCGGTGTTTTCTTAAGCGCCAGTTCTGTTCTGCGGCTGCTCTCCTCCTCTTCCCTGAAGGATACTTATTTTGCGATGATCGGAACAAACGGAAGCTTTACGGCCGCGGACGAACATCTGCCCCTCGGGGAGCTGCTCAAAGGATCCGACAGCCTGAAGCTGGACGGGGCTTATTATGCTCTGCAGCGGTATCACACGCGTTACGATTTCGATGTCATCTCCGCCACCAGACTTCCCCGCGGGATCCGCGCGCTTTTTGCGGAGACACCATATCTCTATCTTGTGATATTGTTTTTGTTCCTCTTTGTTCCTGCCTTCTATTTCTTCCTGAAGCAGGAGCTGATCAAGCCTTTGAATTACCTGCGGTTCGGCTTCTCCCGGGTCGCCTCCGGCGACCTTTCCTTCCGCGGCCGCCAGAATCTGTTTTCCCGGGAATTCAACGAAGTGATCCTGGCGTTCAATTCCATGCTCCGCCAGATCCGGGAACTCCGTATGCACTATTATGAAGAAAAGATCCGTCAGCAGCAGGCAGAAAACAGGTATCTTCGTACGATCTCCTACCCGCATTTTCTCCTCAACAACCTGAATCTGATCAACAACTTTGCCTATGAGAAGAACGAAGAAGGAATCCACACTGCGGTGATGAACCTATCCGCCTATCTCCGCTATTTTATTACTGCAGATTCCTCCTCACACACTTTGCGGAACGATGTCGAGAGCGCCCGCTGTTACCTGAATCTGAACCAGCTTGCCTATCCCGGAAGGATCGAATATACCTTTGAAGCCCAGGAAGACCTTCTGGATCTTCCTTTTCCGCCGCTGATCATCAGCACCATTGTGGAAAACTGTATCAAGCACGGACTGCTGCCGGGACAGTCCCTCCGGATTTCGCTGGTACTGAAAAAGGTCGTGTACAGCGCACCGGCCGCCCAGGACGGTTCCGGAGCTGAGGATTCTCAGGAATATCTCCTCTTTGAGGCGAGAAACAACGGGCCGGCCTTTCCGGAATCGGTTCTCGCCATGGTCAATTCCGCGGAGATCCCGGATAAGAACACCACCCATATCGGGCTGATCAGTGTAAAGCAGACTCTTCACGCCAGATTTCAGGACCATTGTCTGTTCCAGATCCGAAACGCCAAAGGCGGGGTGATCGTCACGATCCAGGCTGCCATGAATGCTTTTCAGAAAGAAGTTCAACAGGAGTATCAGTGATGAATATCGCGATCGTAGATGACAATATTTCTACGCTTTCCACCCTGAGCGGGTCCATAGACTGGAAAGCGCTTTCCATAGAAGAAGTGTATACCGCTCAGAGCGCGGATGAAGCAATGGAATTATTCGAAAAATATCCCATCGATATTTTGCTGTGTGATATAGAAATGCCGGGTACAGACGGACTCACTCTGGTCCGCACGCTCCGGGCTGCAGGGAATATGGCAGTCTGCATTTTTCTCACTGCTCATGCGGAATTCGACTACGCCCGGCAGGCTATCGAGCTCAACAGCCTGGATTATATCCTGAAGCCTTTCTCCCTGCAGGATGTAACGGAAAAGCTGCGTTCCGCGGTGCTGCTCTGCCGGGAACGGGCGGAAAATTCCAGTTATATCAAATATGGAAAACTGTGGATCAGTTCCCAGAATGCTCTGGACAGGGATTCCAGAAAAAAACTGATGCCCTCCGAAAACAGCGAAGAGCATCAGGGAATACACAAAGCAAAGGAATATATGAAGGAACATTATACAGAACCGATCACGCTGAACGATATCGCGGCCTACACAAACTACAATCCCAGTTATCTGTCCACCATCTTCAGGCGTCATGAAGGAATCCCGCCTCTGGACTACCTGACAAACATCCGGATCAGGCAGGCGCGGCTCCTTCTGGCCTGCAAGGATTTTTCCATCAGTGATGTAGCGCTGATGGTGGGTTTCCAGAATATCTCCTATTTCAACAAAATATTCAAACGGATCGTCGGACAGACACCGGGAGAATATAAGGCCGGCATGTAAACACCAGAAAGCGTCCCAGACAGGTGAGGCCGTGAACTGTAATCCTGAAAAGTCTTAATCTCCCTGTCCGACGGGTATGAAGGTATACCTTCCGGCCGCCAGCTCTTCTGCGGCTGTCCCCGGATATCCGTAAATATACTGTACATTGCTGCCGGCAAAAGGATCGCCGGAAATACTGGTCACAGATGCGGGAATCAGCACGGCTTCCGCAGCAATACCCCGGAAGGCATCGCTTTCTATGGCGGTAAGGCCATAAGGCAGGAAGAAAGTGGGAAGCGGTGTACTACTTCCTTCCGGCTGGTAGATCACCTGTCCGTTCCGAAGCAGGGCAGTTTTCGGGTCGATGGTCAGAATCTCCCCCCACTTCATCGCCACTGCGCCGTGATATTCTCCCAGCCAGACTCCGTCCACACTTCCCAGATTCGTACCGCCGATCTCAACAGAGGGCAGCAGACTGTTGCTGTGCGCATACAGCATGTGCAGCTCGGAGAGTCCCTGTACGTTCAGGCTGGTCAGGGCATTGTCGGAGCAGTCCAGGGAAGACATTTCCGCGCACTGCCTTACATCCAGCGAAGTCAGCCGGTTTCCGGAACAGTCCAGGGAATACACCCACTCCGGAACAGAGAGCGTTCTCAGCTGGTTATCTGCGCAGTTCAGCCACGCCAGTTCCGGGTAGGATCCAAGACTTGAGATCCTGTTATGGGAACAGTCCAGAGCGTCCAAAGAAGGTATGACCGGCAGGGCGGTAAGAAGGTTGTTCTGGCAGTTCAGCTCAACGAGCGCCTCACAGCCGCTTATGGACAGATTGGAGAGGCTGTTGTCGTAACAATCGACAGTTTCCAGAGCGGGACATGCCGAGATCGTCAGGCTGGTCATCGGGTTATTGATGCATCTGACGGTATTCAATGACTCCAGGCCGCTGATGGAAAGTGAAGGAAGGCTGCAGTTTTCTGCATAGAGGTATTCCAGATGATCACACTCTGCGACAGAAAGAGTGGTAAGGGGACAATTATTCAGATTAACCGACATCAGGTTCGTACACCCGGACGCATTCAGCTGTATGAGCGCACCGTTTGCACAGTTGACTCCTTCAAGATTAACATATCCCTGAACATCCAGGACTGGTATCCTGCTGTTCGAAATATCCACGTATTTTAATGCCAGTTTATTGGTCGGAAGTGAAATTGTACCAAGCTGATCCCCGGAACAATACAGACTCTGGAGGTCGTCCAGCATTCCTGTGTTCAAAGAAGTCAGGGGATTGTTCCTGCAGTCAAGGATTCTTACTTTTTTAATGCGGGAACAGTCCAGAATTCCCAGCTGGTTCCCGGAACAGTCCAGTGTTTCCAGCCTTGTGAAAAGCTCGATTCCTGTCAGATCCTCAATGCCGCTGTCGGACACGTCAATATCCTCCAGAAAAAAGCTGACATTATGATTGCCATCTCCATACCTGTCATCCAGTGCTTTCCGGAATTTATAGTCCGGGAACCGGCTGTCGACCAGAATCCCCTCTGCTTCGGCCGCATGGACAGCAGAGAATGGCAGCACTCCGGAAAAAGCCAGTGCCAGCAGACACATGAGTGAAAGAAGTAATGAACCCTTTAAATAGCTTTTCATTTTTTCAAACCTCCCTTTCCTTCCGCAGATACGGACGTTCAGAACATAAAAAACTGTCTTATTGCTCCTGTTCCAGCAGGGCATCAAGGATCTCCTCCGTAAGATCCTGTGAAAGCAGAGTCCAGTTTTTCAGGATTTTTTCCTCACTCCAGTCCCACCATCTGAGCTGTAAGAGCTTTTCGATCATCGATTCCGGAAACCGGAAACCAATGATCTTTGCCGGTACTCCAACAGCTATGGCATAGGGTGGAATGGACTTTGTGACCACACAGCCGCTCCCCAGAACTGCTCCGTCCCCTACGGTAAGATTGTCTTTTCGTACTATTGATACCCCTGAGCCGATCCAGACATCGTTTCCTACTTTGATCAGCTGCTCGTCATGATGCTTCGTTATGGCACCCTCCAGCTTATTTCTCAGCCGGTACTCCGGCAGCATGGAGGCAGCATGGTAGTTATGCTCATTTCCTCCGATATCCACAAGTCTGGAGATGTTGCCGTATTTTCCGATCTCAGCCCACATAATGGAGGTATCCTGGCCGGTGTACGTCATATCTCCTATTTTTGCGCTTTGGATCAGATTCCTTTTGTCGATCTCGCAGTGATCTCCCAGCACGGAATTCAGAACCACGCTTTCATCGTCAATGACAACGCCCCTGCCGATCCGGCTCTTCTTCACCAGGGCATTTCTCCCGGCTTTCCAGGTATCCATGTTCTGTTTTGTTAAAAGCATATCTCCTCCCTCTATCATCGACAGTATAAATGCAGCATAATCTGGGTGGAAGCCGATTCCATACCCCGCCGCTTCGAGGCCTCAGACATGATCCTTGTCTTCCGTAAATCACAGGTTCAGCTGTGCCGATATGATCTGACTTTTCCCTGAACCGTCGCAGTATTGATCCTTTTCCGGCCGCCCAGATCTGACTATATAATACTATATTTACGGACATAATAAAAGAGGCTGTGAAGCCTGAGGAGCATCTTCCTCATTTTTCACAGCCTCTGTCTGCTGCTTATTCTTTTACACTGCCCAGTGCGATACCGGTGACGAAATATTTCTGCAGGAACGGATATACCACAAGGATGGGTACCGTCGCAATGACGGTGATGGCGCAGCGGATGGTTATGGGCGTTGTCTGGCCCACTGCCTTCAGGGCATCCGCGGTGGCCTTGGCGGCATTGGCGCTGGCCTGGGTTGTGGCAAGCTTCATCTTCAGAAGATACTGCAGACTGTACAGCTCTTTCTTTCCGCCATTGTAAAGATAGGTGTCGAACCAGCTGTTCCAGCTTCCGACTGCCACAAACAGAGCCACCGTAGCAAGAACCGGTTTGCAGAGCGGGAAGATGATCTGCCAGAATACCCGGATATCTCCTGCCCCGTCGATCCTGGCAGACTCAACCAGGGCATCCGGCAGGCCGGAAATATAGGTTCTGATCACGATCATGTTAAAGCAGGAATACATGGTAGGAATAATGTACACCAGGTAGGAATTGCTCAGGTGCAGTGTTCTGGAAATCAACAGATAGTTCGGGATCAGGCCCGCGTTGACATACATGGTCAGCACCATGACTACGGTGATGAATTTCCGAAGTACAAATTCCTTTCTGGACAGGGCGTATGCCAGCATACTGGTCCAGAACAGGTTCAGCAGCGTGATGATGACCGTCTTGGAGGCCGAAATCCAGCCTGCCTGGTATACGGCTTTATCTGCCAGGATGGACCGATAGCTTTCCAGACTGAACACTCTGGGCCACAGGCCGATGTTTCCACGGAGCGCGTCGGTTCCATCGTTGAAGGAATAGGCCACGGTGTTTAAAACCGGATATAATGTTACAAACATCAGCAGGATCAGAAAAATGGTATTGATGACCGGGAATACCCTGTCATGCTTGATTTTATTTGATGTCATGACTTCACCCCCTAGATCAGTGTACTTTCTTCCATTTTCTTTGCCAGCGTATTTGCCGTAAACAACAGGATGATGGCGACCACGCTCTTAAACATACCTGCCGCCGTAGCGACGCCATACTGCTGTTTGGAGATACCATACTTCAGAACAAAGATATCGATGGTCTGCGACCAGTCCATAACCAGGGAAGAACCGAGCAGGTACTGGATCTCGAAGCCGGCTTCCATCAGATGACCGATATTCATGATCAGCAGGATGACGAAGGTAGATTTGATACCGGGCAGAGTAATGTAGCGGATTTTGTTGAGCCGTCCCGCACCGTCGATGGAGGCTGCTTCATAGAGGCTCGGGTCGATGGCTGTCATGGCGGCGATATAGATGATGGTATTCCATCCTACCTCTTTCCAGACATTGATCACACCCACCAGCCACCAGAAGTATCTCCCTTCTCCAAGGAAGAAAATGGGGTCTTTGACGATATGGGCGCTCATCAGCAGCTGGTTTAAGGGTCCGTTGCTGGCGAAGATATTCTGCGCCATTCCGACGACGATAACCATGGACAGGAAGTGGGGAAGATATGTTACGGTCTGCACGACGCGCTTGAAGCCTGTATGCATGACTTCATTCAGCAGGATCGCCAGCAGAATGGCCGCAACGGTTCCCAGGACAAGGTTGATCAGGCTCATTGCCAGAGTGTTCCGGATACTCTGTATAAAATCGGCTCTTCCGAAAAGCCATTTGAAGTTCTTCAGTCCGACAAATTTGCTGCCGGAAATTCCCTGCTTCGGTTTATAATCCTGAAAAGCCGTGATCCAGCCCCACATAGGGCTGTAATTAAATATCAAAACATAGATCAGCATCGGCACAGACATCAACAGCAGCTGCCATTGTCTGCCGAGAGTTTTAAAGAAGCCGCTCTTCGGGTTTTGTCCTGCCGGACTTACGGCTTTGGTAGCGTTCCTGCTCATGACAACTCTCCCTTTCATAGATGATTTTGACACACATCCTCCGGCCGGTTCTCTCATTTACCGGAGTATCTCGCACAGATAAGGAACTGCCGCAGGTATCAGGCATGCGGCAGTCCCTTGTCATTCAGTCAGATAATCTCAGTGATTCTTTCTGATGATGACCTGCAGATCATTCATTTTCAAGAACCTTTGCAGCTTCCGCCAGAACGGCTTCCTGCATAAACTCGCTGAATACGGTTGCAGAAGGAGTGATCTCCTCTACAAATTCATCCCACAGTGCGTCAAAACCATCCGGCTCGCACATGATCAGCTCCGGCAGATATTTATCCTGGATATCCAGGAAATCCTGATGGTCAACGTCTACCGGTGTATAGTCGATCTGCCATGCCTCTCCATAGGGAGCCAGCTCGATGGGCGGATTTACGAAATCTGCGAACTTCTGATATCCGTAATGTCCCAGGAATTCCTTGTCATAGTCATTCATCTGGCCGAATACGATCTCCGGCTGATTTGCTACTTCCCAGCAGTTTCCGGCATATTCTCCGTCGAGGATCCATCCCTGCTTCTTCGGGCTGCTCTCGGTGAAAGCCAGAGCCTTATTGTGAAGCTTCCAGTTGTTGTTCAGAGTGTTCTCATACTGCTCTTTTGTCATGATGAGACGGCCATCCTCTACGGAATAATCCTCGCCTTCCACACCCCAGTTGAACAGCAGCTGCCACTCATCAGACATCATCTCTTCCCACATTGCCACGATACGCTCCGGGCACTCGCAGTTGATGGAGATACCAAAGCCGCGGTTTACGTTCGGAAGGGATCCGTTTACATAATGCTCCTCGATTTCCTTGCCGTCCACATATTCCGGATCATATACAAGGCCAAGAGCTACATAGGTATTCTTGTACATGTTAGCGTCCTGCAGAGCGAAGGTCG
>JAFOJB010000342.1 GCA_017420455.1 Blautia sp. | reverse complement strand
TACACACAAAATGAAAACTGCGGGATTGTACATTATTTACAATAACAGGGAACGATTATGATTCCTTATCCCACGTGTTTAGAGGAGGGGCCACGATGCTGCGATTTATTGGAAAACGATTGCTGTGGATGATTCCGGTCCTGCTGGGGGTATCAATTTTCATTTTTACGATCCTTTATTTTACCCCGGGCGATCCGGTAAGGACGATGCTTGGACCTATGGCATCGCAGGAAGATGTGGAACATGTCCGGGAAGAACTGGGGCTGAATGATCCGTTTTTGGTACAATATCTGAACTTCATGAAGGAGATCGTCCTTCATGGAAATCTGGGAAAATCCTTTTCCACCGGAGAATCCATCATTTCTTCCATATCGATCCGTATTCCGTATACGATCCGGGTTGCGCTGATCAGTATGTTTGTCTCCGTACTGATCGGTATTCCGCTTGGCATGGTGGCGGCGCTCCATCAGAACTCCTGGCTGGATAATCTGTCCATGTTTTTATCCATGTTCTTCGTGTCCATTCCGAGCTTCTGGATTGCGCTGGAGCTTGTGATCTTCTTCAGCCTCAGGCTGCATATTCTGCCGGCTATGGGAGTAGAAACCTGGAAAGCGTACATTATGCCCTGCGTATCCATGGGACTTGGAGGTATGGCAGGTATTGCAAGACAGACCAGATCCAGCATGCTGGAGGTTCTGGGACAGGATTATGTGGTGACGGCCAGATCGAAGGGTCTCAGCAATCGGGATGTTATTTGGAAGCATGTGTTTAAAAATGCCATGATCCCGATCATTACAACGGTCGGAGGCAGCTTTGCTTCCATGCTGGGCGGTTCGCTTATTGCGGAGACCGTATTCGCCATTCCGGGAATGGGAGTATATTTAATGACGGCCATCAGCAACCGCGATTATCCCGTGATCCGTGGTTCTGCCCTGATCCTGAGCGTATGGTTCAGTCTCTGCATTCTTATCGTCGATATTATCTACGCATTTGTCGATCCTCGTATTAAACAGCAGTATACGGGTAAATAAGGGGGCCTTAAGCAAATGAAAAAGAGAACGCGGCATGGCAACAGCCATTTCCGGGACATTGTGCATCAGCTTTTTAAAAACAGGCTGGCGGTAGCCGGTCTGGTCATCATTATCCTGACTTTACTGATTGCTGTTTTTGCGCCTGTCCTTGCACCTTATGATTACGCGCTGCAGGATTACACGGCACTTTTGCAGGGTCCCTCGATGGCGCATCCGATGGGAACGGATAATCTGGGAAGAGATACTTTAAGCCGGATCATATACGGTGCCAGATTTTCGCTCATGATTTCTTATTTATCCGTTTTCGGATCCGCAGTCATCGGAATCACTTTCGGGTCGATCGCCGGGTATTTCGGAGGCGCGATCGATAATATCCTGATGCGTTTTCTGGATGTCTATCAGTCTATTCCGGTCATGATCGTTTCGGTCGCTCTGGCAACCGCGCTGGGGCCGGGAATCTTTAACACGACAATTGCCCTGGCCATCTCTGTTTCGCCCTTTTTTGCCCGTATGGCAAGGGCGCAGGTTCTGACTGTCCGGGAAATGGAATATATTGAAGCAGCGCAGGTGATCAACGGAAAAAGCTGGTACATCATTCTGCGGCATGCGCTTCCGAATGCGTTTGCCCCTCTGCTTGTCAATATCACCATGAGCTTCGGCGCCTCGCTTCTGACTGCGGCAACCTTAAGCTTTGTCGGTCTTGGCGCGCAGCCGCCTTCACCGGAATGGGGAGCGATGCTTTCCTTTGCAAGAGGCTTTATCCGGGAAGATCCCCTGCTGATCGTCTGGCCGGGCCTTACGATTATGATCAATGTGCTTGCTTTTAATCTCTTTGGAGACGGCCTGAGGGATGCCCTTGATCCGAGACAGCAGAAATAAAAGGGGAGAACAAGATGGAAAAATCAAGCGAAAACAGAACGATTCTGGATATAAAAAATCTGGTGGTCAGGTACGTGACAGACAAGGAAACCGTACATGCCGTAAACGGTGTCAGCCTGACGATGGAGAAGGGCGAGATCCTTGGCCTGGTGGGAGAAACCGGGGCCGGCAAGACCACGATCGCAAAAAGCATCATGCGGATCCTTCCGGCCTTTGCAGGGCGCATTGAAGGAGGAACGATTGCTTTTAACGGGAATGATATTCTCTCCATTTCCGAAAAGGAAATGCAGAAGCTCCGCGGCAAGCAGGTTTCCATGATCTTTCAGGATCCTATGACAGCCCTGAATCCTATCGAAACGGTAGGGGACCAGATCGCCGAGACCATAAAGCTTCATGAAAAGTGCAGTAAAGGGGAAGCGCGGAAAAAAGCGGTCGAGATGCTCGAGATGGTAGGAATTCCGGGGGAAAGGTACGAGGAATTTCCTTTTCAGTTTTCAGGCGGAATGAAGCAGAGGGTGGTGATCGCCCTGGCTCTGGCCTGCAATCCCCTCCTTCTTCTGGCAGATGAACCTACCACGGCGCTGGATGTGACGATCCAGGCACAGGTGCTGGAGATGATGCGCCAGCTTCAGCGTACACTTGGCACATCGGTCATTCTGATCACGCATGATCTGGGGATCGTTGCTGAGATGTGCTCAAAAGTCGCGGTTGTGTATGCCGGGGAGATCGTTGAATCCGGCAGTCTGGAGGATATTTTCGCGCATACGATGCATCCCTATACAATCGGTCTGTTTGGATCGATTCCGAGGCTTAATACAGAGGACCGAAGGCTTCATCCGATCGAGGGCCTTATGCCGGATCCCACGGATCTGCCGAAGGGATGCGCATTCTGTACCCGCTGTCAGTACGCCGCAGACAGATGCAGCAGTGAGAAGCCTGCGGATCAGGAGGTCTCTCCGGGACACAGAGTACGGTGTTTTAAAGTACAGGAGGGAGCGTTATGACAGAGCTGCTTCGGGTGGAAGGACTGAAAAAGTATTTTAATACCCGGCGGGGAAAGCTTCACGCCGTTGATGATGTAAGCTTTACCATTGAAAAAGGAAAAACACTTGGTGTGGTCGGAGAGTCAGGCTGTGGAAAATCAACGCTGGGCCGCACGATCATTCATTTACTGGAAAGCACCGACGGGAAAATGTTCTTTAACGGAAAGGACATCACTTATCTGAAGGGAAAGGAGCTTCGGGAATACCGGGAAGAGGCGCAGATCATCTTTCAGGATCCTTATTCTTCTCTTGATCCCAGAATGCGGGTCAGCGATCTGATCCGTGAGCCGCTGAAGCTGAAGGGCGGCATGAAAAGATCCGCGATCGAGGAACGGGTGGAAACACTGATGGAGACGGTAGGCCTTGCAAAACGTCTGTATGATGCCTTTCCCCATGAACTGGACGGAGGAAGACGGCAGCGCATCGGCTTCGCCAGAGCGCTGGCGCTGGAACCTCAGTTTATTGTCTGCGATGAGCCGGTTTCAGCCCTGGATGTTTCTATTCAGGCGCAGATTCTGAATCTGCTTCTGGACCTGCAGGAAGAAAAGCAGCTGACCTATCTTTTTGTCACGCATGATCTGTCTGTCGTAAAATATATTTCCGATGATATTCTTGTCATGTATCTTGGACAGATGGTTGAGAAGGCTCCATCCAGGGAACTTTTTGACAACCCCTGCCATCCCTATACAAAAGCCCTTTTGTCCGCGATCCCCGAGCCGGATATTCATAAGAAGACGGAGCGGATCGTGCTGAAGGGCGAGATCACTTCACCTATAAATCCGGAACCGGGATGCCGGTTTGCCCGGCGCTGTATTTACGCCTCGGAACAGTGCAGAAATCCGCAGGAAATCGAAGAGATACAGCCTGGTCATTTTGTATCCTGCTGCCGGATTAAGGAGATAAACTAAAACCCACTATGATAAGGAGGTCAACATGAAAAAAGTATTCGCGTTACTACTTGCAGGTACTATGGTCCTTTCCATGGGCAGCGCAGCACTGGCAGAGGAAGCCGGGACAAAGCAGAGCCTGAGCATCGCCATTTCTTCTGATTTCGGAACAATGGCTCCCGGCTACATGTCCGGCGTAGCAGGCTATACGGTATACGAAACACTGTTCCTGGCAGATGGAACGGGCGTTCTGGCGGACTCCTGGGAATTTCCGGACGATACCCATATGCTCGTTCATCTGAAAGAAGGTATCCACGATTCAGAGGGCAATCCATTTACCGCAGATGATGTTCTGTATTCACTGGATCTGATGCACAATGATTTTATTTCTGCCATGTACATACCGTTCATCGATTTTGAGAACTCCGAGATCATCGACGATCTGACCGTCAGTATCGCGACGACGGAGCCGAACGTAGATGCCTGGAAGCTGATGTACGATATCAAGATGACGACAAGGGAAGCCTATGAAGCCAGTGGTGACGGAATGGCCTCACTGGCAGTCGGAACAGGAAAATATAAGATGGTTGAGTACATTCCTTCCTCTACCATCAAGCTTGTGAGAAATGAAAATTACTGGGGAGAAGTACCGGCTGCCTATGACAACCTGACATTTTACATCATCACGGAGTCCAGCCAGAGAGCCATCGCGGTAGAATCCGGCCAGTGCAATGTCGCCGTAGAAATCTCCGCATCGGATTTTAACAGACTGAACGAAGAAGGCACGTTCAATACTGCAAAGGTAGGAGGATTTACACAGTACAATCTCTATTACAACTGTTCGGAATATTCTCTCTGCAGCAACGAGCATCTGAGGAGAGCCATCAGTTATGCGGTGGACGGCGACACGATCAATACGGTCGTATTTAAGGGCTTATATGGTCATGCTTATGGTACCGGTGCTGTCAACTGCAGCGGACAGGATCTTTCCTGGATCGAGGATTACTATGAAACCGATCTTGATAAGGCGAAGGCTGAGCTCGAGGAAGCCGGAATTCCTGCGGGAACAAAGCTTGTCCTTGGCTGCCCGGCAAATGACATTAATCTGCAGATGGCTCAGGTGGTACAGGGAATGGTTTCTCAGATCGGCCTGGAGGTAGAGATCCAGTCCTTTGAAACAGCGACTTACGATGAGGTTCTGACGCAGCCGGACAGCGGACTTGATTTCTCCGTACGCCAGAACGGATGCCCAGATGGATATTATGGCAATCAGATCAACGTAAGGATCAACTCCAGCAACCAGATCCATTATGAAAACGCGGAGCGGAATGACCTGCTTGCAAAGTCTCTTCGCACACTGGACGAAGAAAAACAGCTGGAGATCAATAAGCAGATCGCCATGATCATCTATGAGGCCTGCCCGTATTACAATTATATGGAAATGAATATTCTCTACTGTTACGATAACAGTATAGAAGGCTGGGATGAGATGGTTGAAAGTGCCCGCGGCGGAACGATCCACTACGAATGCCTGAGGTAATAGAAATGGGAGGGGGCGTACCGTGCGCCCCCTTTTTTGCGCGATAAGCCGTGCCTGCTTTTCCGGTCGGCCATTATCAATAAGAAGAGATCATGAAGAAGGAACGGGGCAGAGTAAGATACAGAAGTCTTACAGAGAAAAAGTATAAAGAAGCAACAGAAGGTTTTGAACCGGTAGTCGTCTCTGATAAAAACG
>JAFOJB010000341.1 GCA_017420455.1 Blautia sp. | reverse complement strand
GTCTACCTGTTCCGGAGTTCTGTTAAAACCTTCTGCGGAACATCCACTGGGCACAAATGACGTAGGCCAGGATATTCTGAGTGAATTAATCTACGGAACCCGCATATCTATGTTTATCGGCGTATTTGCGGCTGCTGTAGTCACGATCATCGGCACATTTCTCGGAACGATCGCAGCGTATTACGGAGGAATTCCGGACCGGATCATTACTGCACTCACAAGTCTTACCATGGCATTGCCCGGCCTTGCGCTGACCACTCTTCTGGTTGCCTATCTGAATCCCGGCATGCTGAGTGTCATTATTTCCATCAGTGTAACGGCCTGGACAGGAACCGCGAGGATTTTAAGATCCCGTGTGTTTGAGATCGTTGAGCAGCCTTATATAAAAATCGAAAAATCACTTGGGCAGAAGGATGCCGTGATCATCATAAAGCATATTCTTCCCAACGTTAAAGATATTATTTTGTCACGTGGAGCCATGGCGGTTTCGGGAGCTATGATGACAGAATCCAGCATCAGCTTTCTGGGACTGGGCAAGTTTGCCCAGAAAAGCTGGGGAAGTATTCTTCATTATGCTTTTTTCCAGAAAGGCGTGATCCGCGGCTTCTACTGGTGGTATCTCCCGCCGATCATCTGTACTTCGCTGGCAGTGCTGGGATTCATGCTGGTCGGCTATTATGGGGCACAGGATTGAGGAAAGAGGACATGCTGGAAGTTAAAAATGTTTCGGTGGAATTTGTTTCCGGAGATAATATTCTTGCTGTGGACGATATGTCGCTTCAGCTGAAGGACGGTTCCAAAACTGCGATCATAGGGGAAACCGGAAGCGGGAAAAGCGTGCTGATGCTGGCCATGATCCGTCTGCTGCCCTCGAATGCCAGAATAAGCGGCGAGATCCTTCTGGACGGAGAAAATATACTGGACATGGATAAAAAACGGCTGAGACAGGTTCGAGGAGGGATTATTTCCTATGTTCCTCAGGGAGGCGGAAACAGCATGAATCCGCTCCTCAAAGTGGGCTTTCAGATAGGGGAACCATTAATGGAACACCGGAAAGCCTCAAAAAAGGAAGCAGTGGCTGAAGGCGAAAGGCTTCTCAGGAAGTTTCACGTAGACGAGGGAGGGGGAAAGGCATCCGATTATCCGCATACATTCAGCGGAGGTATGCGTCAGAGGGCAATGGTTGCTATGGGAATATCAGCGGGAGCCAGGTTCGTTCTGGCGGACGAGCCTACAAAAGGGCTTGATACCGGGAGAATTGCCCTTGTTGAAGATACTTTTAAACAGCTGAAAAAGGAAACCTTGCTCTGTGTGACCCATGATATGAATTTCGCGGCGGGGATCAGTGAAGAGCTTTGTGTTATGTATGCTGCGCAGCAGCTGGAGTATGGCAGGACGCAGGAGGTTATTTCAAACCCTCTTCACCCCTATACAAGAGATATGCTGAATGCGATGCCGGAAAACGGCATGAAATATGTAGATGTGGGGTTTGCCCCCTCTCATGACAGCTACCTGAACCGGGACATGGGCTGCCGTTACCGGGACAGATGCCGGGACTGTACGGCAGCCTGTGAAAAGATGCCGCCGGTCACAGATATTAAAGGACATAAGGTCAGGTGTTGGAAATATGTTACTTGAAACAATAAACCTGTGTAAGGATTATTCAAAAGGAAAAGGAAAACTGGCTGTATATGACGCTTCCATTCATATTGGAATGTCAGAAACAGTCGGTCTTTTTGGAGAAAGCGGTAGCGGGAAATCCACGCTGGGTCTGATGATAGCCGGACTTGTCAGTCCGACTTCCGGGGAGATTCTGTACAACGGCCGGCCGGTCAGAGGACGATACAGAGGAGAAGTCCGGAGGGATATACAGATTCTGTTTCAGCACCCTGAGACCTCCTTTAACCCTATGCTTCCTCTTATCAAAAGTATGACAGAACCCTATCATCTCTATAAGATTCCCTATACAAAAGAGATACTTCTTGAGATGCTGAAGGGATATGGCCTTTATGAGGAACACCTGTACCGGAAGCCCGCCCAGCTTTCCGGAGGAGAGCTGCAGAGAGCCGCGCTTGCAAGGATAATGATCATAAAACCCAGACTGATCATTCTGGATGAACCAACCTCCATGCTGGATGTGATCACACAGGCCCAGATGATCGGTATGTTGAGAAAAAACCAGGAGCTGAATAAGACAGCTTATTTGTTTATAGCCCATAACAGGCTGGTCTGTGACCAGTTCTGCAGCCGGATCTATCATATTCAGAGCGGTCATATCAATGAGGACTGAACAGATTTGGGAAGACAAGGGGACGGTTCTTTTGTCTT
>JAFOJB010000340.1 GCA_017420455.1 Blautia sp. | reverse complement strand
TCGTCCAGATAATTCAGGTTGTTGATGCAGTTGACGGACGGGCATGTCATTACTTCGTTCAGCGTAAAGTCTCCATCAGAAATGTCATAACAATAGATATGATTGGACGAAGAACCAGCCATCAGTGTGCCGTCCGGCGCGAAAGCGCAGCTGTTAAACTCTTCCTGTCCGTTCGTCAGACGCAGGGAACAGAGAACCTGCCCTTTCTTCAGCAGAAAAAGCCGTCCGTCGGATGTGATCGCCGCGACATGTCCACTCTCATCCGCAGTGATGCTTTCCGTATAATTTACTTCCTGCAGGGTATTTGCAACATTCAGGCCATTATTCATCATCAGCATCTGCAGGCTTCCGGTGGTGCCTACATAGTAATACCCATCTGAAGCGCGGATAATACACCGCACGGAGTTGGACGGCAGGCCGCTGGACTTGTCAATAACATTGACGACCTTTTCCCGGATCACAATAGCCAGGCCGTTGTCATTCGTGCCGATCCACAGGCGTCCTTCCTCGTCCACATAAAGACAGTTGACATTCCTGACGGCTTCGTAGTTATCCACCCACCGGAATTCCCGGCCGTTGTAGCGGTACAGTCCGGCATAAGTGCCGATCCAGAGCACACCGTCGTTGGTCTGCGCGATATCGTTCGCTTCCCCGCAGGGCAGGCCGTTGTTGCTGCTGTATACGCTCTGGACATAATCGTTGTAATCCACCGCAAGGGTCTGAAAAGCCTCCTCGGCCCTGACAGGCTTCGTCATACACAGAGGCAGACAGAAAAGCAGAAAAATGAGTGCAGAGGCTCCTGTGGGATGCATCTGCTGTTTGTCTTCCCGGCGGATCCGAGAGCGGCGTGCCACCAGATAGACAATGGCGATGGTAAATACTTTATCGGCAAACTCTATGGCCAGCTGCCCGACGATGCCGCACAGGAAGAAAGGCCATCCTTTCTGCTGAAGAAAATCGATGACCCCGTTTCCCCACGCATTGCCGGTATAGCCGGCGGTGAGCAGCAGATTCAAAGGTACGGACACAACAAGTCCCGCAAGCACGGCCATTGTGGCCGCCTTCATAAAACCATATAAATGATCGAACCAGTTCTTCTGGGCCGCAAAACCGACAATGATTCCCAGGGCGATACTGGTGAGGGAATATGCTGCAGAAAGGTGATTGATGACGCTGTAAGCCAGATTTCCCGTAAGACCGGCCATGGCGCCGCATACCGGACCGCCGATATAAGCGCACAATGCCGTTCCCAGAGAATCCAGCCACAGCGGCAGATCCAGCCACACTCCCAGAAGCCTTCCTCCGATATTCAGAAAGACACAAAACGCGACAAACAGAACAATCTGCCAGGATTTCCATTTTTTCATCCCATATACGACCTCCTCACATATGGAGCGGACAATCTATGCACAGTACAGGCATCGCCGATTGACGCCTTCCAGTCCCGGCAGCACGCGTTCAGCGCATGACCGGGCCGGGAGGCGGGACCAACGCAGCAATGACGGAAAAAACAGGCGTCAGGATGCATCATTACGAAGGATTGATCCAGAAATAACTGTCTCATTCCTGTTGCAGTGCTGTACTGGCATAATAGTCGAACCAGGCATCGTACTGTCCAGAGGAAAGCACCTCGTCGATCACGCCATTTACAAAATAGAACAGCTCCAGTTCACCCTTCTGTGCCGCAATCCGGTCCCCGGTATACTGCGGCTGCAGTTCGAAAAGGATGTCCGGCACTATATACAGGCCGCAGTCCGGGTGATTATCGATATAAACCTGCGCGATCCCGATATCTACAACACCGGCATCCGCCTCTCCCGTCATAACCGCTTCATAGACATCGTTGGCAGAGGGCAGTCTTTTGAACTTATGATAGAAGGTAATATTCTCAGCGCCCATGGTCTCCTGCAGCGAACCGCTCTGCGCCACAATATCCCGCAGGGCAAGATCCTCTTTGGTCTGTATGCTCCCGGCGTTTTCCCTGCGGATCAGAAGACCGCTGGAGGCCTGCTCGTTATTAAAGAAATACCCCTTGGACATTTCCAGCACAGCCGCACGGCTGGTGGTGAAGGACAGGGCGGAGATCGCCAGGTCGTAATCCCCGTCGGCAACGGAAGAAAGTACTTCGGTGAATTCCATCGGGACAATTTCCAGTTCGACCCCCATATGTTCGGCCACCAGCCGCGCCAGTTCCATGTCAGCGCCGGCAAAACGCTCCTGCCCCGTCCGCGAGTCGTCGATGAACTCCTGCGGAGGATAGTATGGCGATGTGGCAACCGTCAGCTTCCCGGCGCTGCGGATCCTCGCAAGCCTTCCGACTGCATCCTCCGGAATGCCGCCGGTTATATCCATGGAACCGTCCACATAGTTCCACTCATTCTCCATATATTTCGGAGTCAGTTCTTCCGTCCATCCAGGGACCGCCAGCAACAGCACAAGAACAGCCATAACCGATATCTGTAAACAGTGCCGCAGGCTGACAGCCCTGCCGGAAACGGAACTCCCGTCCGTTTTCATCATGATCACCTCCTGCTTTCATCCGGTTCCGAAATTCCATGTCCATCCTCAGGCAAGGAATTTGTGAACAGTGCCTTAAGAACAGCCAAATACCCCGCAGCAGGCTGCGGGAGGCAGCATTACTTTAACAGATTGGCAAACTCCAATGCCTTCCCCAGGTCTCCGTCGACCTTCAGTTTTCGGAAGGTAAACGCCTTCACCGGATCCAGCTTCCCGGAAATCAGATCCAGGAAATTCTCCATGTTAATGGTTACCGCACAGTTTCTGTCATTGTATTCGTAGGGCTCCACATGAATCTTCCCATCCTTTACTTCTACGTAAAAGGTACCTCCGTCATCACCGGTAATATTTACCTGAACAGCCAGAAAACCACGGTTTGACGCATCGATTTTTGAGGCAAGTGTTCTTACGTCAGCTACAAGTTCCTGAAATTTCATACTTACTCCTTTCTGCGGCAGGCGCCGTCTCGTTGATTACACTCAGCTTGTTCAGAATCCACTGTAATAATCATACACGAAAGTCCCCGCTTTATCAATAAATTCTGTGAAAATTGCCAGAAGACTGACTGCGCTGGCCAGACACAGGGCACCAGGCAGACACGGGGACGGTTCTTTTG
>JAFOJB010000339.1 GCA_017420455.1 Blautia sp. | reverse complement strand
TGCTTCACTATGAACGCCCGAAGTCGGAGCTGCTGGTTCCGCACCGGAACTGGGTGGAGGGAGAGGACTGCCTGAATCTGAATATCTGGACGACAGATCTGTCTCCGGAGAAGAAAAAACCGGTATTCTTCTGGATCCATGGCGGCGGTTTCAGCGATGGTTCCTCCATAGAAGGGGAGAGCTACGATGGAAGCGACCTGACAAAGGCAGCCGACTGTGTGTTTGTATCTGTGAATCACCGGCTGAATATCCTGGGGTATCTGGATTTTTCTGACTATGGAGAAGAGTATGAGAATTCCGGCAATAACGGAATGCTGGATCTGATCGCGGCCCTCAGATGGGTGCGGGACAATATCGCTGCTTTCGGCGGAGATCCGGACTGTGTGACCATTGTGGGGCAGTCGGGCGGCGGCGGAAAGGTGACGGCGCTTCTGCAGATGGAAGAAGCGGACGGTCTTTATCACCGGGCCATTATTCTGAGCGGGGAAGTAGCTACCCACGACGCAGAAGTACTTGGCAGTGCGAAACCATGTATCGAAGCCATGATGGAGTATCTTCATGTGGAAAAAGTTTCCGACCTGGAAACCATGCCCTGGTTCCGCCTGGCAGATGCCTATAACCATGTGATGCCTTCCATAGCTGCCCAGGGGAAAAATATCGGCTGTATGCCCATCCGGAATGGACATTTCGCAGGCAATCCCCTGCGGGTGGGGTGGAGAGAGGGGTCTCTCAAGGTTCCGCTCATCATCGGGACCTGCTACAGCGAGTTCCTGAGCTTTACGTCCCAGGGGATCGACCGGAGCGCTCTGACCCGTGAAGAAGGAATCGGAGAACTGTCGAAAAGAGCAGGAGCGGAAGCAGCCGCGGAGCTGGCGGAAGCATTCCGGAAGGCTTATCCGCAGCGGAATCCTGTGGATATCCTGTTTGCGGACTGGCTTTTCCGGAAACCGACCTCGCAGCACGCCCGTCTGCGGGCAAAACAGGGTGGAAAGGTGTATTCGTATCAGTTCGCCCTGGACTTCCCGATCGAAGGAGGAAGGACAGCCTGGCACTGCGCCGATATTCCATTCCTCATGCACAACACCTGGCGGATCCCGCTGGAAAACATCCCCGGCGTATCCGGAAGGATCGAAGACGCCATTGCGGCTTCTCTTTCCGCCTTTATGCGCACGGGTGACCCGAACTGTGAAGCGATTCCCGTATGGGGTCCGGTTTCGGAGGAGACGGAGCCTGTGCTCCTGATCGAAAAGGATTTCCGTGTCGTGCCGGATTTTGACCGTGAATTCCTGCCGCTGCAGGAAAAATATGCTTCCCGGCTGGGGACAGGAGCGATCGTACATGATTTCAAAGAATAACCGGATGCCGGTCGAAAGCACCGGCCCGGTCAGCCGGCTGGAAACAGCTTCGATAAGCGATCGGGTTTATAACGAAAATAAGGAAACGCTTTGACCGGCGTTTCCTTTTAGTCTGAGAAAGGAAAGTCTTCTCTATGGATCAAAAAGCTGTCCTTCTGGGCGTGGGAGATGTGATACTCGACGCGCCGGAGCCTTCTTCGTATTTTTCCAATTCCAGAAATCTGCTGACCCATGCAGATATTACCATCGGCAATATGGAAGCGCCGCACACGAACCGGCCATGCTGGAGCAATATGGAGTCTCATTCCGCGCCTGCGGCCGATCCCGAAAATCTGACGGCTTTTCAGGCAGCCGGTTTTGACGTGGTAACGATCGGCGGGAACCACTGCTTTGATCAGGGTCCATACGGAATCCTGGATGCACGGGAGCGCCTTCAGGAACTGGGCATCGCCGTCTGCGGTTCAGGAGAAAATTATGAGGAAGCCCGCAGACCTGCCATTGTAGAGAGAAAAGGAATGAAATTCGCGTTTCTCCACTACAATCTGACCGGCCCCCGGGAATGCTATGCCACGATCATGAAAACAGGTTGTGCCTATATCCGTATCGCAACGGCCTATTGCAATGACCGGGCAGAGCCGGGAGGCTCCCCCACAGCCATTTATACCATCGCGGATCCCAGAGGAAAGAAGAATATGGCGGATGATATCCGCAGCGCCAGGGAAAACGCGGATCATGTGATCGTGTATTTCCACAGCGGCAGCGCCGGGAAACCGCTTCTGAATCAGTACGAGCTGGATCTTACGCATTACGCCATAGATCTGGGCGCCGGGATGGTTCTGTGCTGCCATACCCATGCCCTTTCCAGCATAGAAATCTATCGGGGAAAACCCATTTACTATGGCCTCGGCAATTTTGTGACGGTAACCGGCGGCATGGATCCCGACGCCAGAAACGCAAAACAGAGGCACACCGACTTCTTCGGCTGGCCGGGGATACAGCCCTGGTGGGACTACGATGTGTTTAAGATGATAAAACCCGGGAAGATCCCGTTTTATCCATTTGCGGAATATTCGAGAAACACCATCATCGCCAAGGCGGAGTTTGACAGGACCGGGCTTGTGAGCGCCGGATTCATCCCCTGCTGGATCGACGATCAGGCAAAGCCCACGCCGCTCCGAAGGGACGCAAAGGGGGAAGAAGTGACAGCCTATCTGGCTGCCTGGGAGAAAAAGGCCGGCTTCGACTTCACCTTTACCTGGAACCCGGCCGGTACAGAAATCGTATTCGACCTGAGCCGGGATACCTCCTCCGTCTACTTTGACCCGCCGGAAGAATTTACACATTATTGAGGAACGGTTTCACAAAGAAACGCTCCAGCCGTTATATCCGGCATTTCTTATTGTGACAAAAAAGGGCTGTGAAAAAAGCACCTGTCCTTTCCATACCGCCTGCCGGAATGCCTGTATTTCAGACATCCTGCAGGGGGCGTGGATCGTCAGGACAGGACTTTTTTCACAGCCCTTTCCTCTTCCGGAGATCTGCTTCATCTTTCCTTCAGAATGGAAAGAAGGACAAACAGAAACAGCAGGAAGGGATAGATCAGAAACGGGATGAGCGTTACGCTGCTTATCTGCGCGATGCCTGCCGCAACGAGAAGCTGTGCGCCGTAAGGCAGGATGCCCTGGGCGATACAGGAACAGGTATCGAGCAGGGAGGCAGTTCTTTCCGGTGATACATTGTATTCGAGGCGGATGTCTCTGGCGATCGGTGCGGCAATGACAATAGCTACCGTATTGTTGGCAGTAGCGATATCCATAATCGCAGTGAGCACGGCAATGCCGAGCATCCCGCCTCTCTTTCCTTTTGCCTTTTTCCGGATCAGCTGAAGGAGAAACGCAAATCCGCCGTTCTCTTTCATCAGCGCAGCGAGCGACGCCACCAGAACAGTTACGATCATTGTTTCAAACATTCCGTTAATACCGGCCCCCATAGAGGACAGCGCCGAGGCATAGGCAAGGGATCCTGTCATGATGCCCGAAACTGTAAACAGGAGGATTCCGAGGAGAAGAACAATAAAAACATTCATTCCGCAGATCGCAAGTGCCAGTACGACGAAGTACGGAAGCGCCTGGAGAAAACTGCAGGGGAAATGCCCTAGCTCCAGTCCGGGGCTTCTCAGCGAGTATATGATAAGGAGCAGCAGAGTTGCCAGCGCAGCAGGCAGCGCGATCTTCAGGTTTGTACGGAATTTGTCCTTCATGGCGACGCCCTGGGTCTTGGTGGCGGCGATGGTCGTATCCGAGATGAAAGAAAGATTATCGCCGAACATTGCTCCGCCGACAACGATCCCCGTACAGAGATGGAGAGGATAATTCCCATTCTGACTGATCACACAGGCGATCGGGACCAGTACGGTAATGGTTCCGACACTGGTGCCCATGGCCATGGAGATCAGGCAGGCAATGACAAAAAGCCCCGGGACCGCGAAACGGCCTGGGAGAATATTCAGCAGAAGATTTGCGGTACTCAGAGCGCCGCCCGCTTCTTTGGCGATGCCGCTGAAGGCTCCGGCTATCAGAAAAATGAACAGCATGGTAACGATATTGTCATCTCCGATTCCCTGGGCGCAGATATGGATCTTTTCCTCGAAGGATAATGTCCTGTTCTGAAGAAACGCAGTGATGAGAGCAATGGAAAAAGCCAGCACTACGGATACTACATAAAAGCCCATCTGGCCTTTTTCCGGATGGATATACTCAAAATAAATACCGTTTCCCAGATAAACCACCAGGAAAATCATGATTGGTAAAAGTGCTTTGGAATTGGGTTCTGTCTGTGTGGAATTCATTGGTTGTCTCCTGTTGATAAGGTTTTTTTGTTCTTCATTATACGCAAAACAGCAGCTTATGTCCAGAATTCCCGGGAGAAAAGGAGAAACGGGGATTGTATGCAAAAAAGGAGAATAGTATAATGGTCAGGAGAAGGCAGTTTACGGATTTTCAGCCGCACAACGGATGGAGGCTGCGTTACCGGCAGTTATGTAAGAGTGTTTATCAGACAGGAGATTTAATATGGATAAATATGCACACAGAAAAGCAAATGCTGCCATACACCTTCAGGATTCCCAGGGACGCCCTCTGGCCGGGGAAAAAGTATCTTTAAAGCTTGTAAGGCACGCATTCCTGTTCGGGTGCGGAGGCTTCGACAGCCTTCCTCTGACGGCGGATGACATAGAGAGCGGCAGGAAAGCATTCTATGCCGAACGGATGGACAAATGGACAAAGCTTTTTAATTATGGCACGCTTCCCTTTTACTGGGGAAGGTATGAGCCTGTAGAGGGAAAGCCGAATGAGAACGGTCTGCGCAAGGCCGCCCGCTACCTTACGGAGCATGGAGCGAAGGTAAAAGGGCATCCCCTGTGCTGGCATACGGTGTGCGCCGACTGGCTGATGGAGTATGACAACAAGACCATCCTGGATAAACAGCTCGCAAGGATCGACAGGGATGTACGTGCTTTCCGCGGACTGATCGACATCTGGGATGTGATCAATGAGGTAGTGATCATGCCCATCTATGACCGCTATGATAATGCTGTCACGAGAATCTGCAGGGATCTGGGGAGGGTCGGTCTTGTAAAAGAGGTATTTCAGGCAGCTGCCGCGGCAAACCCGGACGCGCTTTTACTGATCAATGATTTTGACCTATCGGAAAAATACCGGATCCTGATCGACGGCTGCCTTGCGGCAGGAGTTCCGATCGGAGCGATCGGCATTCAGACCCATCAGCACCAGGGATACAAAGGAAAAGCCTGGCTGGAAGATATCCTGGAGAGATATTCGGTATTCGGCCTCCCTCTGCATTTTACGGAGAATACGCTGGTATCCGGTCATCTGATGCCGGGAGATATCGTGGATCTGAATGACTATCAGGTGGAGGACTGGCCTTCAACTCCGGAAGGAGAGGAGCGTCAGATGCGGGAGTGGAAGGAAATGCTGGAAATTCTCTTCGCCCATCCTCTGGTAGAGGCTGTGACCGGCTGGGATTTCGCGGACGGCGCCTGGCTGAACGCGCCGAGCGGCCTGATCCGTAAGGATAACACGGAGAAGCCTTCCTACAGGGAGCTTTGCCGTCTGATCCATGAAGAATGGACGACGAATGTGACGACTGCTGCGGATGAAGAAGGAAATGTTACCCTCGAGGGGTTCCGGGGACTGTATGAACTGGAATGCAGGGGAAAGAAAGAACATTTTGAACTGAAAAAAGAGATGGAACCGCTTACGGTTTCTGTCCCTGTGTAAAATCCGGAAACAGGAGACCGGTTCCTGCAGCTGTCAGGCGGACCCCTTACCCCATATCAGTGAACGGCCGGAAAATGAGTTGCGGGCCATGCTGACTTCAGAAGAATCTTTGTCCGTGTCTGCAGGACGGGCCGCTCTTTGACTGCGGACAAAGATTCTTCTGAAGTCCGTCAGGACGCCGGACACTTGAAAACACATGCAATCTCCAGCCGGTGAGACCGTGAACTGTAACGAATATGTACATCAGCACACAAGGTTATGATTGATAAACCCTGTGATTGCACGTATAATCAGGATATGCTGAACAAACAGTTTTATCTGCCGGAATCTTCTCCGGGTATTCTGAAAGTATGGGAGGCGATATCGAATATCATCCTGCTAAAGATCCTGAATATTGCTTCAGAAATCTATGAAATTCTGGAGGATACCGGATCTATTTATATATTTCTCAAAGCTGAAAGTAGCCCTGTGCCCATACTTTGCAAGAGGAGTGGCAAGGGTGAAAACATAACTGCTGTCGCAGAAAGAACACCTGAGCAAAGAAAGGAAGGGTTGTATTGAAGAAAATTCTGCTGCCGGTGCTGGCAGCTCTGCTTTTGTTCCTGTCATCCTCCACCCTCGCTGAGGAGATTCGTCCTGTGCTTACCATCGGCGATACCCTCGATCGTTCCGGAGCCCGGGTGAACGGAGCAGATCAGCTGGGGATATGGAGGTATCTGGAAGATCAGATCGGCATGGAGATTCAGTACGTCTATGTGTCGCAGGAGGAATACACCTCCATGATGAACAGCGGAAACCTGCCGGATATCCTGATTACCAACAACAATCTTTTTGAGATCCGGGAAAAGGGCCTGGCGCTGAATATCGCCCCGTACCTGGAAGAATACGCGCCGAATCTGCTCAAGGGAGATGTTGGTCTGGCCTGCCAGGTGATCAGGCAGATCAATCACGACGAAGACGGGTTCTGGTTCATACCCGAGAAGATTGGAATCAACGGGGCGGGATACCATAACCAGGCATATAACCGGGGCTTCGTCGTCCGCTGGGATTACTACAAGGAGCTGGGCTACCCGCCCATCAACAACGAGGACGATTATCTCAGGGTGCTTAAGCAGATGTACGCCAATCACCCTTATACGGAGGAGGGCTACCCCACCTATCTGTTCGGGATTGACAACCACACCGGATACGCCACGGCCTTCCGGGCCGAGGTCAGCCTGGATTACTGGGGTGCGTTCAAATATCAGAACAACATCTTCACCAATGAAATCTACGATGGTTATACGGATCCGGAGCATTCCATGTGGTGGACGTCCATGGCATGGTACAATAAGCTTTACCATGCCGGAAAGGAGGACGGCTCCTTCGATATAGAGAGCTTTTATCAGACCATCACGCAGCATGACGCCAAATGTGCCCGGGGTCAGTATCTCGGTCTTCACAACGGGAAGACTACGTTCTACGAGGCCAGCGTCAGGAAGGACCCGGACACCCTGGCCGGATACGGTACAGTTCCTTCCGCCGGCACCAATTATTATACCAACGTCAATCAGCTGTTAGGCAACGGTTCCGCATTTATGTGGTTCATTTCGGCAAACACCCAGCATAAGGAAGCGGCGCTGAAGCTGATCAATTTCATGGCTGATCTCGATTTCCTGCGGGATGCCGCTGTAGGCCAGAAGGGAGTGACCTGGGATTATGATGAAAACGGGGTTCCCCGGATGAATGAATACGGCCAGGCACAGCTGGATGAATATATGCAGGGCAGCCCCTCTCCGGACAACTACTATGTTCAGTGGGGCGTTTTCAGCGGGCTGACGGACAGGTGGCCGATGCTGCTGAAGCTGGCAAAGCATCCGGACGGTTATCCCCTGGATTTTGTCACCACAACCCGGGAATACATGATCGACAACATGACCAACAATATTTCCAAAGACATCTGTGCTCATTATGGTGTAGAGCTTCCAACGGATGCTCATTACAATTTAGGTGCGATGGATTTCCGCAACGACTGCGGCGAAGCGATCACCTCCAGTCTCAGCAGCCTGAGCCGGGACCAGCTTCAGATCCTCAAGGAAGCAGATGCGATCATGGAATCGACCTGGCGTGATATGTGCGTGGCTGAAACCGAGGAGGAATTCCTCCGGATCCGGGACGAGACGATCCAGAAGGTGATCGCGACAGGAGAGCCGGAGGTTTTTCGTGAATATCAGAAGATGTGGGATGCCGCAGCAGCTATAATCGTTCCCCTGTCTCAGCAGGTGCAGAGGGACAGGGGGGTAGAGCCTTACGGACCTGAAGATTATGAGAGCCGTTTCACAGGGAATACGGAGGAAAAACAGCCATGAAGAAGCAGCTTAAATCACTTCGGCTCCAGATCCTGCTGCCGATGCTGGTCATGGCGCTGTTCATCGTGACTGTGCTCAGCACGCTTTATTCCCGTTCTTTTACGGAAATGATACTGCAGCAGGAACAGGAGGTAAACGCCGCCGGCTTTGAGACCATTTCCAGTACGGTTCCGCCGTCCATTACCACGGCCATTGACAGTGTCCGGGACGTAATTACAGATCAGCGGGTCATATCCTGTATCAGGCTGCATTTTGCCTCTGACGCAGAGATGTACAATACCAAGGCTGCCTGTGTGGATTATCTGCGTGAGAAGATCACTCATGCGGACTGGGCGAACGGCCTGTTTATCATGCGAAAGGACGGAAGCCTTTTCGGAACGCTGCCCGACGGAAACTACTTCCATGACGACCCAGAGGACAACCCTCTTCCGGAGGAAATGAAGAAGCGGATCCTGGATGTGCCGCTGGGACAGACCGTCTGGGTCGGTCCGGTTTCCGGAGCAGATATGTACGGATTTGAGAATAAAAACACGCCCCGTGGTTACCTGATCGCCGCATGGAAAGCGGTGGACGTACGCTTCGGCGAATGCTGCGTCATGATGCTGATCGACCAGGCTGCCTTTGACAGGCTGTTTTCCGCGCTGAAGGACAGGAAAAGCACGTGGCATATCTTTACCATGGAGCGGGAGGAGCTCTACCACACGGGCTCAGATGCGTGCGGGAACCCGGAGCAGCTGATCTCGGAAAGCAACAGCGGAAATATTTTCAGCGATGAATCCGGCCGGTCTGTTTCCGCGTTTTCCATGGCGATGCCTTCTCCCAGGTGGATGCTGGTGAGGGAGGTATCCATGGAGGAATCTGAACGGGTGATCCGCCGGGTCCGTATAACAGTGGTCATATTGTCCCTCATCATGCTCCTGACCGCGCTGGCTGTGTATGAGCTGTGGCTGAGAAGGTTCATGCGGCAGTATAGAAAGCTGATCAACGGGATCACCCACATGGGACAGGAACTGGAGCCTCTGGCGGGTGTTCCCTTCTTCACCACGGAATTTGAGATCATAAAACAGGAAATTAACCGGACCAGTCTGGCACTGAACGACCAGATGAACACGATCCGCCGGATGGAGCGGGAGCAGATGGAACTGGAGAATCAGAAACGGGAACAGCAGCTGATCCTCCGGGAACTGAGCACCGCCCGTCAGATCCAGGAAAGCATGCTGCCGCACATTTTCCCGCCCTTCCCGGACAGGCACGAGGTGGATCTGTATGCTTCCATGGATCCCGCGCGGGTTGTGGGAGGAGATTTTTACGACTTTTTCTTCATCGATGAGGATCATCTGTGCCTGATCATCGCGGATGTCAGCGGCAAAGGGATCCCGGGAGCGATGTTCATGATGCTCTCCAAGAGAATCCTTGAAGATTTCGCGCGACAGGCGCGAAGCCCCTCTGAGATTCTGTCAAGAACAAACGAAACGCTATGTAATAACAACCAGGCGGTAATGTTTGTTACCGTCTGGTTAGGTATTCTGGAGATATCCTCAGGGAAACTGACAGCTGCGAACGGTGGACATGAGTCCCCGGCGATCCGGAGAAAGGACAGCTGCTTTGCGCTTTATAAAGATCAACACGGTTTTGTGCTTGGCGGCCTGAAAAAGGTTCAATATATAGATTACGAGCTCCGGCTGTCCCCCGGGGATAAGCTCTTTGTCTATACGGACGGAGTTCCGGAGGCAACAGCCGCTGACGGGAAGATGTTCGGGAAGGATCGCATGATTTCTGCGCTGAACAGCTGCGCGGATGGCAGTCCGGAAGCAATTCTCCGAAGCGTCCGCAGCGCTGTGAATACTTTTGTCGGCGATGCGGAGCAGTTTGACGATCTGACGATGCTGTGCGTGGAATATCATGGATCTTAGAAACTGTACACAAATAACCTTTACAGATGGCACAGGATAAAATCGTTCAGGCAAGGCGGAGGAATGAGTCGATGCGGGCATCGACGACTGGCGGCGCTGCGTGCCAGTGGCACGCGTTTAGCGCATGATCGGCCGGGGACGGATGTGTTTTCGGCGTCTGTCGGCTCTCATGGCTGCAGACACCCTGAAAACACATGAAGTCCCCAGACGGTGAGACCGTGAACTGTGACAAAGGAATAACAGATGCAGCCCATTCGACAAAACTTCTTATGGACATCAGAAAATACAAAGCGTATACTTATTTCTGCAGCAGAGTTCTTCTGCAGGGTCCCTTCCGGTTCCGGACGGGAAATTCCATGAATAAATATGAGAAAGCTTAAGTCAGGCCGGACACCCGGAAAAACCAGGCGGCAGGACCTGACAGATGGTTACAGGAAAATGAATAAGGAATTGTTTTTAAGGACGCGGAGGCAGCTGATGGAGCGCCTCGATATCGCCCGGGAGCTTTCGGATGAGGAGATCCGGGAGCAGATCGATGATCTGATCCTGAATCACACAGAGGAGAAGATGCTGAGCCTTAAGGAGCGGATCGATCTGCGGCAGGAGCTGTTTTATTCGGTGCGGAAGCTGGATATCCTGCAGGAACTGCTGGAGGATGATACGGTCACGGAGATCATGGTGAACGGACCGGATGCGGTATTTGTGGAGCGGGAGGGGAAGATCAGCAGATGGAACCGGACCTTTACCTCCAGAGAGAAACTGATGGATGTCATTCAGCAGATCGCGGGAAGATGCAACAGGGTGATCAATGAATCCAGCCCTGTTGTAGATGCCAGGCTCCCGGACGGGGCGAGGGTAAATGCCATTGTTTCTCCGGCAGCCCTGGACGGGCCTGTCCTTACCATCAGACGCTTTTCGGAACGCCCCATCACCATGGACCGGCTGATCGCCTTCGGGAGTATCAGCCCGGAAGGCGCTGAGTTTCTGAAAAAGCTGGTAGAGGCCCGCTATTCCATCATGATCGGAGGCGGGACCGGATGCGGAAAGACCACCTTTCTGAATGCCCTGTCCGAATACATTCCCAGGGGAGAGCGGATCATCACGATCGAGGATAACGCGGAGCTGCGGCTGCAGGGAATAGAAAATCTGGTTCGTCTGGAGGCGAAGAACGCGAACACGGCCGGAGGAACATCTGTGACGATACGCGATCTGATCCGTACGGCCTTGCGGTGCAGGCCCGACAGAATTATCGTGGGAGAAGTGCGGGGCGGGGAAGCCCTGGATCTTCTGACCGCTTTAAATACAGGTCATGAGGGGAGTCTTTCTACTTTTCATGCCAACAGCTGCCGGGATATGCTTTCCCGGCTGGAAACCATGACCATGATGGGAATGGAGCTGCCTATGGAAGCCATACGGCGGCAGATCGCCGCAGGTGTGGAGATTCTTGTCCATCTGGGAAGAAGCACAGAGGGGAAAAGAAAGGTTGAAGAGATCACCGAGATTTGCGGGTACAAGGATGGGGATATCCTGCTGAATCCCCTGTATAAAAGAAACAGGGAAGGAGTCCTGCAGCTCCTTGGAAAACTGAAGCGGACAGAGAAGCTAAAGAAGCCTGAAGGATGAAGGAAATCCTTTCGGAATGCAATCATAAATGATTCACAAAAAACAGCCTGAGATTTTTAACCCACTCGACAAAATTTCCTATGGACTTTTGTGAGCGGCAGGCATATACTCCATTTATCAGCAGATTTCTTCTGCAAGGAAGCCGTCGGATCCGGCGGTGAATTCCCATTTTTACCAACAAAGGCGGTTCGGGATCGAATCCGGAACAATATGATCTTCATGCAAAAAGTCGTGCAGTGGATGGAGGCCAGTGATCTGATCAAAGGAGATTCCTGAGAATTCATTCAGAAATAACTGTCCCAAGCTGCCTGTCTTTTTGTCTGATAGTACACAGCAAATATCATTTACATAGCTGAGGTGTTCCAGGAAGGAAGGCGTTTATGGTCTGTGAAAAAAAGAGAAAAGGCCTGCACGAATGATCAGGAGAGAAACAAAAAAGCGGGAAACACGGTTGTTCGTTATGGAAAAGTACCCCGGAAAGAATATATCAGGGCTTGTCTTGAAGGTTTTATTCTGTGTGTGGGGCTTGATTACCTGTTCTATGAATCCTTTGCAGCCATACTGTTTTTATGTCCGCTGATCTTTCTTTATGTCCGCTGGAAGGTACGAAGACTGCAAAAGAATCTTCGAAGGAAGATGAACAGGGAGTTTAAGATTGCGCTGGACAGTATCTGCGTCGGGATCCGGGCAGGATACTCGGCGGAAAATGCGCTTCGCTCCTCGATCCCGGAGCTTGCCGGGGAACTGCCGAAGGACAGCGAGGTACTTGCTGCTTTCCGGTATATGGAAACACAGCGGAGAGTAAGTGTACCTCTGGAGAAGCTTTTCTGGTCGTTCGGCCGGGAAACGGGGCTGGAGGACATCATGAATTTCGCAGAAGTCTTCCAGACGGCCCGAAGGACAGGGGGGAACCTGGATGAGATTCTGGAAAAGACCAGCCGGATGCTGGGGGAGAAGCTGGAGGTGGAGGAGGAAATCGAAGCCTCCCTGGCAGCCAGGAAAAATGAACAGCTGATCATGGACCTGATGCCGGCGGCGATCCTCCTTTATCTGAAAGCAGCTTCGCCGGAATTTCTCTCCCCCATGTACCGGAATTCCATGGGAATCATTCTGATGACCTGCTGCCTTCTGGTATACGCGGGAGCTGCTTATCTGGGAAGCCGTATCCTCGATATCACAGTCTGAGTTCCTGAAAAGGGAACAGGAGGGGTGAAAATGCAGGCGGAACAGGAGGATATTCACTTACTCAGCCTGTATGCCCTGAAGAGGGAACAGGAGGGATGAAAATGTACGTGCATATTGGATTATTCGTTCTCCTTCTTATGGCAGCAGTGCTGGCAGGGATCGGGAGGATCCCGCTGGATTCGGAGGAAAAAAGAAAGGGTTTCCGTCTCCTGCTTCTGGCAGGAATGATGGGAAATCTTCTTGGGCTGCTCCTTACGGTCAGGAATATCCGTGAAGCAGAAGCCCCGGTCGAAAGGATCGCCAGGAAAAGTGTCGTGTCTCATGAGGACCTGGTCATGCATGAGGAGGACAGTCAGGAAGAGGTTGCATTCAAAATCCCGCCCAGGGTCCAGGAAGAGAAGGAGGAGACAGAAAAGGAAAGAGACGGCGTTCAGGAGGACGGCACGCAGGAGATCCTGGAGGAGGCCGCGCTTCTGAACCGGGAGAAGGCGGATCCGGATTATTACTATCTTCCCGCAGAATATGAAGGCCGGATACTTACATGGACAAGGATACCGGAGAAAACAGGGAGCCTTGTCGCTGTTCTGGGAATGCTTTCCGGCGTGCTCCTCATGATCCTGAAAATCCGGGAAAAGCAGGAAAGGGAAGAAAAGAGAGCAGAGGAACTGCTTCGGGACTATCCTGGTTTTATCATGAAATTCACGTTGTTTATCCAGGCAGGAATGACAGCCAGAGAAGCCTTCCGGCAGATGGTACGGGTCTATCGTCAGTCTTCCGGAGAAAAAAGGACGGTCTATGAAGAACTGACGGTATTCTGCAACGAAGTGGACAGCGGCGTGTCGGAAAATGATGCATGCCTCCGGTTTGGAGAACGCTGTAAAACCGCAAAATACCGGGTATTTTCCGTACTTCTGGTGCAGAACCTGCAGAAGGGGACAGCACAGCTGGCAGAGCTTCTGGAAAGGGAATCCCTGGAGGCCTGGGAGGAGAGAAAACGGAAGGCCAGGATACAGGGCGAAACTGCCTCCACCAGACTCCTCATCCCGATGATCCTTCTGATGCTTCTGGTAATGTTCATTATTCTGATTCCGGCGTTCCTCACATTCTACAGGATATAGCGGATCAGATGACTGATCGCAGTCATCCGGGAAGGAGGTGAATACAATGAACGAAGTGAAAACGGTCTTCCGGGATTTTCTGGAGGATGAGGAGGCGGCAGGCGTGGTGGAGATCATCCTGGTCCTGATCGTGCTGATCGGACTCGTGGTCATCTTCAAGGACCAGCTGACCAGTCTGGTTGAGACGCTGCTTGCGAAAGTAACCAGTCAGAGCGCGGGAATCTGACCGGGCGATGCCGCCGGGAAATGCAGGGGAGAGCCCGTCCGGAAAAGCCGGAAGGAGAAGCACAGAAAGAAGCAGGCAGAAACGTCCGGAAACAGGCGGGAGAAAGAAGCAGGCAGAAACGTCCGGAAACAGCCGGCAGGAGGAGACAGAAAGGAAGAAGCAAAGGAAAAGCCGATGAGGAGGGGAGTTGTATCTTGCAGGAAAGAATGGAAAGGAAAAAGAACCGTGAGAGAGAAGAAAACAGGATACGGCCTTTCTGTATTAACAGGTTCCTGCCGGGAAGCATGACGGTTTTTCTGGCGCTTCTTCTTGGAGGGATGACCACGCTTGTCTGCGCCGGAATGCTGTCGGTCCGGATGGCCGGGGCCAGGACACAGATCCAGAATGGCGTGGATATCGGATTGTTTTCCGTTTTCGGTGAATATGACAGAGAACTGCTGGAACGGTTTGACGTACTGTTTCTGGATGCAGGCGGGGAGGGAGGTCTGGAGCTCTCTTCTGTGTACAATGAATTCCGAAGGTATATGGATCCGGTCCTGACACAGAATTACCAGACCCTTGTTCCCGGACGGGGCGGGTTTACCGGGTACCGGCTGGCTGTGGATTACCAGGGAGAACCTTTTTTTCAGCAGGCAGCAGCCTATATGAAGGAGCTGTACGCGCAGAACAAAGCTAAAAGGCCGCAGGAAAAGCTGGACTCTGCGGCAGCTGCTGAGCTGTGTGAAAAGGGTGAACAGCTGGAACAGGAGAATTATCTGCAGCGTTATCAGGAGGAAATCACGAAAGCGGAGCAGGAAAGCATCCGGAAAGCGGCAGAAAATCTGGAGAACGATACACTTCTGACGGACGGAAATACCCGGACAGAGGTGACAGCAGGGGAAATGCTGGATCCTCTTCAGCCTGTGATATCGTTCAGAGAAACACAGGGGGAACAGCTTCTGCTTCCGGATACCGCCGGAAATACTCCGGGGCAGAATCCGTCCGGAAGTCTTCTTTCCGGAAGAAGCCTGAATCAGGGAATGGAGATTCCGGACGGATTCCTCCCGGATGACAGTGCGGAAAGCATCGACCTTTTTGATGCATACATCATGGAAAAAATGCATTCTCTCGAGGAGAGCGCTCCTTCCTTCCCTGCCTTTCAGATCGAGTACATTCTGTGGGGAGAGGAAGAGGATCTTCAGAATATCCGGAAAACAGCCCGCAGAATCCTGCATTTCCGGGAGGGAGTGAATCTGGAGACGATGCTGGCGGAACGCCCGCTCCGGGAAAGTATTTCCCGGCTTGCAGACAGTGTATGTGATTCCTATCTGGTAAAACCGGACAGGAGCCTTGTGGAGCAGGCGGTCCGGTATACCTGGGTTTATGCAGAAAGCCTTCTGGAAACCCGTCTCCTTTTTTCCGGACAGACGCTTCCTCTCAGAAAGACTGCCTCGAATATGCTTCTTTCCCTGGAACAGCTGGAGACGATGCCGGGACTCCTTGCGCCGCCCGGAAGCTTCTGGGGAGGAACAGCAGACGGAATATCCTACAGAGAAATATTATATGTCTTTTTAAGGAAGATGGATAAACAGGATAAGGTGATCCGGACAATGGATGTAGTGGAACAGGAGATGCGCCTGGAGGATCCTTCCTTCTGCCTGGACGCATGTATCTGTGACGCAGAGGTATTTGTGAATGTAAAGGCAAATCTCAGACAGAATTTTGAGATCAGGAGAATCTACGGCTACAGCAGCAGGGAGCCGTGAGAGGGGAAAGCATGCGGCAGGGAAAGATGTTTTTTCGAAATTATGAAAAAGGGAGGAAAGGGCGTTCTCCGCTGCCTTCAGGACCTTCCAGGATCAGACGATTCTGTGAAAAAAGAAAAAGATCGAAAAAACATCTTTCCCTGCCGCATGAGAAAAGAACTGCGGCAATGGCAGGAATCTGTGTGGAAACGGTTCTGGTGCTCCCCGTTTTTCTGTTCGGGATGATCACGATGCTCTCCTTTCTGGATATTTACCGGATACAGACAGTCCGGCTTTCCATGCTTTGCGCTCAGTCGAAGCAGGCAGGGCTTCTGGAGGCGGAAAAGGGAAGCGCCGGGAGAGAGGAGATGACCCTGGTACGTGCCGGCCGGATCCATCTTCCGGCGCTGCTGCTGCCTCTGGGGGATATTCCCTGCGAAAATCGGGTCTGCGTGCATTGCTGGACCGGAAGAAGCGGAAAGATCAGTTCCGGAGGCGGAACGGACGGGCACACAGCGGAACAGATGGTCTATATCACACAGACAGGACATGTGATCCATTCTGATCCGGGCTGCAGTTATCTCAGTCTTTCTGTTCATACGATACCGGGAAGCTCTGTGCCGGACGCTGTGAATCAATATGGCCATCATTACCATGGCTGCGAAATCTGCAGCAGGGGGAAGCCTCCGGGGAGTGTGGTCTATGTGACGGAGGATGGAGACCGGTATCATAATACAGGTTCCTGCAGAGGCCTGAAAAGAACCGTGCTTCTGGTGCCGGAATCCGAGGTGGAGGGATGGAAGCACTGCAGCAGGTGTGGTCATGAATGAGAGAAGCACTGCAGCAGATGTAAAAGGTCATTGCCGCAGCTGCCTGTAATGAGAAAAAAAGGAAGGGATGCGATATGGTACAGACAAAAATCGTTCAGGGAATTCTCCTGCTGTTCCTGGGAATCAACAGTATCCGCGATATCCGGAAGAGGGAAATCTTTCTGCCTCTTACGCTGGCGGGCATTGCGGCAGGAGGGCTTTATACCGCTCTGACGGAGGGATTTACCAGGAGCAGGATCTGCGCAGTGGGAATCGGCAGCTGCTTTATCGCAGTAAGCCTGCTCAGCAGCAGTCAGTTCGGTATGGGGGACGCTCTGGCCCTGACAGTACTGGGAACGGTCCTTTCTCCGGAAGAGCTGGTATTTGTTCTGGGACTGTCTTTTTTCCTGGCTTTTCTGGTTTCAGCTTTCCTTCTTCTGAAGGATAAGGCCACGAGAAAAGAAAGGATTCCCTTTCTGCCCTTTCTGCTGGCGGGGTATCTGGGGGAGGTGCTGCTATGGTAAAAAAGGAAGGAAACAGCCGCTTCTTTATTCTCCGGTTCTGCAGGAAAGCCGGGAATTACACCGCTGTAAGGCCGGGAAAGAAAAAACCGGATTTTTCGGAAGGAAGCTTCACCGTAGAGGCGGCCCTGGTCATGCCGGTGGTACTGTTCACCCTGATGGGAATCCTGTGGCTCTTTTTTTATGTGCATAACCGGGCTGTGCTGACAGCCGGGGCGCACGAAGCAGCGCTTCTGGGAAGCATGGTGGAAATGCAGGGGAACGGCAGCGGAGAGACGGCTGCAGAGGAACGGATGCAGGAAAGGCTTCAGTCCTGCGCCTTCGGTATGAATGCTGCTGACAGCAGCCTTGGCGTTTCGGCAGGGGAGGAGATTCTGGTTCAGTGTACATCGCCGCAGCTCTGGCCGGTATTTGGCTTTCGTGGAACCATAGAAACAGAGGGAAGAGCCGCCGTGCTGCATCCCGCCAGGACAATACGGGAATACAGGGTGAGACAGACTACGTCAGGATCAGGCCATAAATAGCACAGTTCCCAGCCGACGAGGCCGGGAACTGCATCCGTTTATCGCCCGATCTTCAGTTCCAGGGAGAAACAGAATTTGAATATGAACGCGGAATATAAAAGGGATTCCAACCATAATTACCTGATCTTTCATGAGGAATCCTATGTTAGTGAAGATTCTTATCAGCTCCGGATGCTGACAGGAAATACCATGACCCAGGTTCTGCCCTGCCATGTCCGGAAAATCGACGGGAAGCTGCAGCTTTGCTACGATATCACCTCCCGCCAGAACATGCTCTCTCTTTATGAAGGAAAAAAACTTGGGAAGGAGGAGCTTGTCACCGTATTTGAAGGATGTCTTGCCATCCTGGAGGAAATGGAGGAATATCTGCTGGGACAGGACCAGCTTCTGCTGGATCCGGAATTTATCTATCTGGACCCGGAAAAGAAGAAGCTGTATTTCTGCTGCCTTCCGGGTTATGACCGGGAAAGCGGGCAGCAGTTCCGGGAGCTGATGGAATACCTTCTTCCCAAGATCGAGCACAAGGATCAGGCGGCAGTGGAGCTGGGGTACGGGATTTACCGGAAGGCTCTGGATGAAACCATCCCCACAGAGGAAATCAGGCTTCTTCTCTCCCGGACACGGAACGGGGGAAAGGAGGAACCGTCAACGGAGGATGAGGGCAGAAAGGGGATTCTTCCCGGAGAGCAGAGATCGGAAAGGAAGGGGGGAGATCTCTGGGAAGAAGAACCGTCTTTCCGGGAAGGCGAAGAAGCATTCCGGGGAGAAGGAAGAGAATATCCGGACAGGGAAAGAACAGAAAAAAAGAGAAAGGGACGGTTAAAAGCAGGCGCATGGCTCTCTTTTCCGAGAAGGCGGCTTGATTTGGGAAGATGGAAGAGCCGCCTTCTGGAAATCCTGTTTGTCACAGGATTTCTGCTGCTTTTATTTGGGTATATGGCCCTTAGAAGAATGGGATATTTCATGGAAATTTCTCTGGAGGTATTCCTTGGCAGCCTGATCGTCGTATTGGCAGCGGGACTTCTTGGCAGCCGGATCTATAGAGCAGGAAAGGAAAAGACCTCCTTTGAAAAGGAAGA
>JAFOJB010000338.1 GCA_017420455.1 Blautia sp. | reverse complement strand
TAAACTCAGGGTTAAGAAATTGTCAGGGACATGTGAACCTTTTTGACCACAAGTACCATCGGAGGAAAAGAACAAGTGAAATGCACAGGTTCTTTTCCGACAGAAAAGACAGGCAATTCGGGACAGTTATTTCTGGATCGATCCTTACATGAGGTAGAGAGTCTATGATCACCAGCGTGTCCAATCAACAGGTGAAGAATATCATTCTGCTGAATCAGAAATCGAAGGAGAGACGGGAGAGGAAGCTTTTCTGCGCGGAAGGGCGGAAAATGTTCCTGGAGGCTCCAAAGGAGATGGTTTTCCGGGTCTATATGACGGAGGAGGCCGCTTCGGCAGAGGAAGTGCAGGAAAAGCTCCGCAGGGACGGCCTGGTGCCGGAGCTGGTTTCGGAGCAGGTCTTTCACAGGATGTGCGATACCATGACGCCGCAGGGAATCCTGACGGTTCTCCGGTCGATGGATTATTCACTGGAGGAGGTGCTGGAGGGGACCGGAAAACGCGCGGATCTACCGAAACCAGGGGAGAGCGGAAATACGAAAAACCCGCCTCTTCTTCTGATCCTGGAGGATCTGCAGGATCCGGGGAACCTGGGGACAATCCTCCGCACAGCGGAAGGAGCAGGAGTCACCGGGATTCTTCTGACGGAAAAATGTGTGGATATTACGAATCCCAAGGTGATCCGTTCGACCATGGGATCTGTGTACAGAATGCCTTTCCGGTATGTGGAAAGCGTATCATCCCTGAAGGATGTTCTGAAGGAACGGGGAATCCGCACCTTTGCCGCGCATCTTGCGGGAAAGAATACCTATGACAGGGAAAGCTATCAGGGAGGCACGGCATTTCTGATCGGAAACGAGGGAAATGGTCTTTCTGAAGAAGCTTCACGTTTTGCCGACTGCCGGATCCGGATTCCCATGGAAGGAAAGGTGGAATCCTTAAACGCGGCAATGGCGGCAGGCATACTGATGTATGAAGCATACAGACAAAGAAGGACAGAGTGTCCTGAGAAGGGAGGAATTTTATGAATGTGATCATCTGGCTGGTTCTTTTGGTAGGGCTTCTTGTCCTGGAAGCCATGACAGCAGGGCTTACCTCAATCTGGTTTGCTGCAGGCGCTCTCGCAGGGGCCCTGGCGGCGTATTTCGGCGCAGCCATTGTGGTGCAGCTCCTTCTGTTTATCGGTATCTCTGTGGTACTCTTTGTATTTACGAGGCCGCTTGCGATCCGTTTTCTGAAGAAGGGCGTGACAAAGACCAATGTGGACGGGATGGTCGGCAAAACAGCCGTGGTATCGGAGAAAATAGACAATCTGGCCCAGACAGGCAAAATTCTGGTGAACGATATTGACTGGATGGCCAGAACAGAAGATGACAGGGAGATAATCGAGAAAGGGGCAGTGGTAAAGATCCAGGAGATTCAGGGCGTCCGCGCCATTGTCTCGAAGACAGCGGACTGATCCGTGTACAGGAAGCATTGTGGACTGCGTAGATTTCTATTGTAGGAGGAAATGGTATGAGAAGTTTTGGAATCGGACTCATTTTTCTGATCGTGGTCATTATTCTGGCCGTGCTGATCCTGGCATCCTGTGTGAAGGTTGTGCCGCAGGCATACGCCATTGTTCTGGAAAGGCTCGGCGCGTACCGTGCTACCTGGGGAACCGGAATGCATTTTAAGGTTCCATTCATTGAAAGAGTTGCCAGAAAGGTGAACCTGAAGGAGCAGGTGGTGGATTTCCCGCCCCAGCCCGTAATCACAAAGGATAACGTCACCATGCAGATCGATACGGTGGTCTTTTTCCAGATCACGGATCCCAAGCTGTACGCCTATGGCGTGGAAAATCCCATCATGGCGATCGAAAATCTTTCCGCCACCACGCTCCGTAATATCATCGGTGATATGGAACTGGATGAAACGCTGACCTCCAGAGAGACCATCAACACCAAGATGCGCGCGTCCCTGGATGTGGCGACAGACCCCTGGGGCATCAAGGTAAACCGTGTGGAGCTGAAAAACATTATTCCGCCGGCGGCTATCCAGGAAGCCATGGAGAAGCAGATGAAGGCCGAGCGTGAACGAAGAGAAGCCATTCTGATCGCAGAGGGCCAGAAGAGGTCGGCCATCCTGGTGGCAGAAGGAAAGAAGGAATCTGCCATCCTGGATGCAGAGGCCGAGAAACAGGCCGCAATCCTCCGGGCAGAAGCGCAGAAGGAGAAGATGATCAAGGAAGCAGAGGGCCAGGCGGAAGCCGTACTGAAGGTACAGAAGGCAACGGCCGAGGGCCTTCGCATGATCAAGGATGCGGGTGCGGACCAGGCAGTCCTTACGCTGAAGAGTCTGGAGGCCTTCTCAAAAGCGGCAGACGGAAAGGCGACGAAGATCATCATTCCCTCCGATCTGCAGGGAATCGCAGGCCTCGCCGCTTCGCTGAAAGAAATTGTGGCGAAGGAAGAAGCCTGAGCAGCAGGGATTGATCCGGAAATAACCGGCCCAATCCTGAATTCCGGAATCGCTGACATCTGAAAATGGAAACAGCCGCTGTGTTTTTTTTCACAGCGGCTGTTTTTGCGCGATAAAGCCAGGCCGCCAGATGTGCACCGTGCCTGCACGGGCGCACACCTGGCGGCGAACGGTCATCGAAGGGCGTGCCCTGAGATGAGCGGTATCGCGGATCGGGCAGGGGAGAGCATTTCTCCACTGTCCGATCGACCGGAGGAATTCTTATTCGATCCCGAGTACCTTATAATCCTTATCTTCTACGGCTTTCTTAAGGACATCATCTGCAAGCTCTGCCTTCAGTGTAACTACCGCAGTGCCTGCTTCGTGGCTTACAACAGCGCTTTCCACCTGATCCAGAGCTTCCAGCGCTTTCTTTACTGTCGCTTCACAGTGTCCGCACATCATTCCTTCGATCTTCATTGTCTTTGTCATTTCCGTTTTTCCTTTCGTTTCCATATCAGAGTTTTCGCGGGTTTCTTTATCTGAGCTCCCATGAGGCAGGAGACAGCCATCGGCATCGGTTCTGACAGGATGACGGGTCTT
>JAFOJB010000337.1 GCA_017420455.1 Blautia sp. | reverse complement strand
TGTCTCACCTTAGTGAGACAAAAGAACCGTCCCCTTGTCTTGGCAAAAGAACCGTCCCCTTGTCTTCCTCCTTGTCTTCCCTGACACAGAAATGGAGTGGTCGGAATGATATTATATCACACAGGCAGCAGGGAGATCGTATCTCCGGACATACATTATGGACGCAGGAATGCGGACTTTGGATGGGGGTTCTATCTGACACCGGACAGGGATTTTACATACCGTTGGGCGCAGGAGAATGCTATCGTAAATGTATATGAGCTGGATGAGACAGGATTGGACATACACAGGTTCTCGCGAGATGATTCCTGGTTTCAATATATCTTTAACAATCGAAAGGGAAAGGACACATTGGCAGCGGACGTAATTACAGGTCCTGTTGCCAACGACACGATATTTGACACTCTTGGCATCATGAGCAGTGGTTATCTGAATCCGGAGGATGCATTAAAGCTGCTTATGATCGGACCGGAGTATACACAGATTGCTGTCAAGACAGAGAAGGCGGCAAAGCAGCTCTGCTTTATACGCTCTGAAAGGATTGAGCGGATCGGCAGCGAACAGATGAGGAAGGAACAGGATGATTACCAGCAAATGTTCGCTGAGGAACTTGCGTTGATTATGGGTACAGGTTCCCAGGGGACGTTGTGAAAACGAAAATAACAGAAGATCGCAAAAGAGCAGGCAAAGATTGTCTGGAAAGTGGGATAATTATGAGGAATGATCGAAAGAAGGGGCAGGAGCCTGCCTGTGAAAGCCATACAACATGCTGGCAGGCAGACCGGGGGCTGCGTGTCGCTGTCTACGTGGCCGGTCTGATCGTGCTGGCACTGGGACTGGTGCTGAATACCAAGACCGGACTGGGTACGGCGCCGCTGGTATCGCCCGCGTTTGTGATCAGTCAGCTGACGGGCTTTTCCTTTGCAAATGTGACGTTTGTTGTCTATTCTGGCTTTGTACTGATCGAGCTGGTACTCCATCTTATACGAAAGGACAGAAAGCGAATGCTCAACGATCTGCTGCAGCTGCCTTTTGCGCTGGTGTTTACACGGTTTATGAAACTCTTTGATGCGGTCATTCCTTCACTGGCGGGGGATGGCGCGGGGCCTGTCCGGGGAACACTGTGGTGCAGGCTGGCTGTACTGGCTGTGGCACTGTTCCTGATCGGTCTGGGCGCCTGTCTGTCCATGCGGATGCGGCTCATTCCCAATCCCGGTGACGGGGCTGTGCTGGCTATTTCGGATTTTTTCGGTATCAGGCTGGGGCTGGCAAAGAACATATTCGATATCTCCTGTGTGGTGGCTGCGGCGGTGATCGGTCTGATATTCCGGGGGCAGCTCATCGGTGTCGGCATCGGGACGGTGCTGGCCATGCTCTTCGTAGGCCGTATCATAGATCTGGTGGGAGGTCTCTTTGAGGAAAGCATCAATCGGCTGACCGGGACAAAGAAAGGCACTGTCCACAAATAACTTCCGAAAGCTGCGCAGAACAAATTCAAATCTGCAAGGCGGCGGAAGGAAGCGATGCGGGCATCGCTGACTGACAACAACGCAGTCAGATTTGGATTTGGGCAAGTAGAATTCGGAAGTTATTCGTGAACAGTGCCTAAGCAGCCGGATATCGTACGAAGCTGCAAAGAAGCCTCGTATGAGCGGGATGAGGAGGAGCTTTAAAGAGACGTGTCGGTCTTGTTCGGTGGGAGGTGGTCATGATGAAAATTGAACAGATTGCAGTATGCATACCCGGTTCTCCGGAAGAAGTAATCCCGTGGAACCGGATAGACAGCCTGTTCGCCGCTTCCGGTTATTCTGGCATGAAAGCAACCATGCAAAACCTTGTTTATCATGGAGAGGGCGACGTATATACGCATACGCAGATGGTTTGCTGTGAACTGGCCAGAGATCCCGCGTTTTATGAACTGACAGCCAGGCAGCGAAACGAACTGTTCCTGGCGGCAATTCTCCACGATATCGGAAAGGTGAAGACTACACGGCTGGAGGATGGTAAATGGATATCACCACATCATGCCTCCACAGGGAGCCGGATGACCAGAGCTTTTCTATGGCAGGAATGCGGCCTTTGCGGGACAAAAGAGATGGTCGCATTTCGGGAAACTGTATGCGCATTGATCCGTTATCATATGCTGCCGCTTCATCTGATGGATCAGGAAGAGCCGGAACGGAAGGTACGAGAGGTCGCGGCAGTCGGTGAGCTTGCTGAGGATTTTTCATGGCATCTGCTTTGTATGCTGGC
>JAFOJB010000336.1 GCA_017420455.1 Blautia sp. | reverse complement strand
GCAGGGCTGCTGCAGTCCACATGGCGAAGAGGAAACGTATTTATGGGGCATCTGTATATTCGGGTCTATGAGGAATTAAAACAGAAGATTCTTTCCGGGGAGATACCGGCGCAAAGCCGGATGCCTTCTCTCCGGAAATATTCCATGGAAAAGGGTCTGAGCCGCACCACCGTGGAAAACGCTTACCTCCAGCTGGCTGCGGAGGGTTATATTCTGGCAAAACCCCAGAGCGGGTATTATGTCACATCGATCAAAGAGGTACAGAACCGGAATCTTCTGACAGAAAAAGAAGAGCCAGATCTGCCTCCCGTCCGGTTCGACTTTGCCTCTTCCGGCGTGGACAGGCAGAGCTTTCGTTTCGACCTGTGGCAGCGATATCTGAAAAGCGCTCTGCGGCAGGACGACCGGCTTCTCTCCTATGGAGAACCTCAGGGAGAGGCCGATTTCCGGGAAAGCCTTTCGGAATATGTCCGGAGCCACCGAAACATTTACTGTTCTCCAGAAAGCATCGTGGTAGGAGCAGGCGTACAGAGCCTTCTCTGGCTCCTCTGCCCTCTACTGCTGCAGAAAAAAGCCAGGACCGTTTCCTTTCCCACCCCGTATTTCCTGCAGGGCAGCACCATCTTTACGGACTATGGGTTTGAAACTCATGTGCGGGACAAGGACTGCGATGTGATCTATGTTTCTCCTGCCCATATGACACGCTGGGGCGAGGTCATGTCCGGCAGGCGCCGCCTGGAGCTGCTCTCCTATTCCGAAGCCCGTGGCAGTCTGGTTATCGAGGATGATATCGAGAATGAATTTATCTACCATGAGAAGCCGGCCCCGTCTCTGTACAGCCTCTCCAAGGCGCAGAATGTTGTCTATATCGGTTCCTTCTCGAGACTTCTCCTGCCGTCCATCCGCATCAGCTATATGATCCTGCCGCCCGCTCTTCTTTCGCTATATAAAGAAAAGGCCGCCCGGTACAACCAGACAGCCTCCAAGGCAGAGCAGATCGCCCTTTCCCAGTTCATCCGGGACGGACACCTGGGAGCCCAGATCCGGCGGCTGCGCCGTCTTTACGCACAGAAGCTGCAGCTGTTTACCCAGATGATCGGGAAGATCTTCGGGCCGGAATGCCCCATGAAGACAGGTGCCGCAGGTACCAGCATCGCCCTGACGATCCCCTGTGCTCTTACCGGGAAGGAGCTTTCAGGCAAAGCGAGGAACGAAGGACTCACCTTCCGCCTTCTTGACGAAGCGGAGGGAAATGTCACGGTGATCCTCTCCTTCTCCTCCATGCCTTCCGAAGATTTTGAAGAGGCACTGCTGCTGCTGAAAAAGATCAGCCAGAATAAAACGGAACGTACCCCGTGAAGGGAATACGTTCCGTTTTCTGCGCTCATTTACATTAAGGAGCTCTTAATCCCTGCGGTTGTCGATCATGTAGAGCAGCGCGTTGACGATGCAGGCGGCGATATTGCTTCCGCCCTTTCTCCCTCTGGCGATGATGCAGGGGACGTCGGTTTCCATGATGAGCTCCTTGGACTGCACTACATTGACGAAGCCCACCGGTACGCCGATGATCAGCTTCGGGCAAAGACGCCCTTCCCCGATCAGTTCATACAGCCTGACCAGCGCGGTCGGCGCGTTTCCAATGGCAAAGATCAGCGGCCTGTCAAGACCGGCGGCCTTGTCCATACTGGCCGATGCCCGGGTGGAGCCGCTCTCCCTGGCGGCAGCAGCCACATCCTCATCTGACATAAAACAGAACACCTCTCCGCCATAGCGGGCAAGGGCTTTCTTATTGATCCCGGCCTTTGCCATCTGGGTATCCGTCACGATACAGGCTCCCTCTTTGATCGCCTGCAGCGCCTTCTCCACCGCATTCTCCGAAAAATACAGGTTTTTTGCGTAGTCAAAATCCGCGCTGGTATGGATACAGCGCTTTACGATCAGTTCCGTGCCGGGAAGCAGGGGCGTGTCCCCCAGCTCCTCTGTGATGATCTCAAAGCTTCTCTTTTCGATCTCCATCGGTTTGACGTTTTCCAGTTCCACCTTCATGTATATGCTATCCTCCAGTCATTGATGATTCCTCTGCAGCAGACATCCTTCCTGCGGATGTTGTACTGTGCCGGAATCATTACTGTCAAAACAAAAACTGCATTCCGAAGATCCGGCTCTGGTTCCGGGCCGACATTTTCCTGCCTGAAATCAGAACCAGATGAGTGTTTCCGCTGCCATAGCGCAATCCGGATGAATATTCCGCTGCCGTAGCGCAATCCGGATGAGTGCTTTGCTGCCATAGCACAATCCGGATGAGTGTTCCACTGCCATAGCGCAATCCAGACCAGTGGCCTGTCTCAGTGACATTTGCAGGTAAACCACCATCTCGAACTCTTAGATGCTGCGTTGTAG
>JAFOJB010000335.1 GCA_017420455.1 Blautia sp. | reverse complement strand
CATCGACCATGATATACAGGTCCACGCCGCGGACAGATTCCCTGATATAGCCCTTTCCTTCGCCGGTACCGAAACGGGGGCATTCACACTCTACCAGAAAGGACTTCTCAAAATAACCCTGGGGGATAACTCCGACATTCTTTTTAGCGATCAGGGCTTTACGGAATTTGACCAGCTTCCGGTCTACTTCTTCGGCCAGTGTACGGCATCCGTCCAGAGCAGCGATACGGATCGGTGCGACGGGAAGAGATTTTTCCAGCAGCTCAATATTCGACATGTTGTTCCTCCTGTGTGGAATTCACTTTTAAGGTCAGGCCAGTAATGGTTTTGATCCTTATCAACTTTATTTATATCATCTGCCTTTTGAATCGTCAACTGTAGCATTTGACTTTTTTTTCATTAGTTGTTATGATATTTACGATCTTTCCCCAGAATAAAAGGGAGCAATAAAGAAGCTATGAGAAAACAGAAAAAACATGTCATTCTGCGGGTACTGCCCGGAAGCATCGCCGAGGAGCTGGAGCTTGTTCCGGGGGACAGCATCCTGGCCGTGAACGGGAAAGAGATCGAGGATGTTTTTGACTACCGGTACCTGATGAACGAGGAAGAGGTCCTGATCCTGGTGGAAAAGCAGGATGGGGAGATCTGGGAGCTGGAAGTAGAAAAAGAGTACGAGGAAGACCTGGGAGTCGAGTTTGAGAACGGTCTCATGGATGAGTACCGTTCCTGTAAAAACAAATGTATATTCTGCTTTATAGACCAGATGCCGCCCGGAATGAGGCGGACATTGTATTTTAAGGACGATGATTCCCGCCTCTCCTTTCTGCAGGGCAACTATGTGACGCTCACCAACATGAGCGACCATGATATCGAAAGGATCATCGAATATCGTCTGGAGCCCATCAATATCTCCTTCCAGGCCATGGAGAGCGATCTTCGCTGCAGAATGCTGCACAACCGGTTTGCAGGAGAGGCTCTGAAAAAGGCGGACCGTCTCTTTGAGGCAGGCATCACCATGAACGGGCAGATCGTCCTGTGCAAGGGAGTAAACGACGGGGAGCATCTGGAATACAGCCTCAGGAAGCTGTCTTCCTATGTTCCGGTGCTGCAGAGCGTTTCTGTAGTCCCGGTGGGGCTTACGAAATTCCGCGAAGGCCTTTATCCGCTGGAACCCTTTACGAAGGAGGACGCAAGAGAGGTCCTTCAGCGGATCCATTCCTGGCAGGAAAGGATGTTTGAAAAGACGGGGCTTCATTTTGTCCATGCATCAGACGAGTGGTATCTTCTGGCAGAAGAGCCCCTCCCCGAAGAGGACAGTTATGACGGCTATCTTCAGCTGGAAAACGGCGTGGGGATGCTGCGTCTCCTCCGGGAGGAAACCAGGGAGAGCCTCTCCGGCAGGGAGGGAGATGACCGGAGCAGGGATATTCTGATCGCCACCGGGCTTCTTGCCGCACCGGAAATATCCGGCTGTATCGCCATGATACAGGAGAAATATCCAAATATCAGGGCAGAAGTCATTCCCATCGTGAATCATTTTTTCGGAGACCAGATCACGGTTTCCGGCCTGATCACGGGACAGGACCTGATCCGTCAGCTTTCCGGCTGCAGGGGGAAGGAAATCCTGATCCCCTGCAATATGCTGCGGGACGGGGAAGAGGTATTCCTGGATGATATTACAGTGCAGCAGGCCTGTGAGAGCCTGTCCTCCAGGATCGTGGTTGCAGACAGAAGCGGGGAGGATCTTGTGAGATGTGTTCTGGGTGAACCCAGGAAAGAAAGAAAAAGGAGACAAACGTATGAGCAGACCAGTGGTAGCCATCGTGGGCAGGCCGAATGTGGGGAAATCGACCTTGTTTAATGCCCTCGCGGGCTCCAGGATTTCAATTGTGAAGGATACGCCGGGCGTAACGCGGGACAGGATCTACGCGGATGTGTCCTGGCTGGATAAGAAATTTACCCTCATAGATACAGGCGGGATCGAGCCGGACAGCGGAGATATCCTGCTTTCCAGGATGAGGGAGCAGGCGCAGATCGCCATTGATACGGCGGATGTGATCATTTTCCTTACGGATGTCCGCCAGGGCCTGCAGGACGCGGACGCAAAGGTGGCGGATATGCTCCGGAGGAGCGCCAAACCGGTGATTCTTGTGGTAAACAAGGTGGACAGTCTGGAAAAGTACCAGATGGATGTGTTCGAATTCTACAATCTCGGCATCGGAGAGCCTGTCCCCGTTTCGTCCGCCAATATGATGGGACTCGGGGATCTGCTGGACGAGGTGGTAAAACATTTTCCGGAGGAGGCTTCCGGAGAAGAGGAGGAGGATATCCCGAGGATCGCCGTGGTAGGAAAACCGAACGTCGGCAAGTCCTCCCTGATCAACAGGCTGCTGGGGGAGGAGAGAGTGATCGTCTCGGATATCGCCGGCACCACCCGGGATGCCGTGGATACCCGGGTCCGGTGGAACGGGAACGAGTATGTTTTCATCGATACCGCCGGGCTTCGGCGAAAAGGAAAGGTAAAGGAGGAAATCGAGCATTACAGTGTCCTTCGTACCGTATCCGCTGTGGAGCGGGCGAATATTGTCGTTCTGCTCATCGACGCCGTGGAGGGCGTTACCGAGCAGGACGCGAAAATCGCCGGCATCGCCCACGACAGGGGCAAGGGCGTCATCATCGCCGTAAATAAATGGGATGCTGTCGAAAAGAACGATAAAACCATCTATACCTTTACCAGCCGGGTGAAGGAGGTCCTGTCCTTCATGCCCTACGCGAAGATCCTGTTCATTTCCGCGAAAACCGGACAGAGAGTGCCGAAGCTTTTCGAAGCCATCGATCTGGTGATCCAGAACCAGAATCTCCGGGTACAGACCGGTGTGCTGAACGAGATCATCTCCGAGGCGGCGGCCATGCAGCAGCCCCCGTCAGACAAGGGTAAACGGCTGAAAATTTTCTATGCGACAGAGGTATCCGTATGTCCGCCCACTTTCGTGATCTTTGTGAACGACAAGGAGCTGATGCATTTTTCCTATTTACGGTACCTGGAAAACAAGATCAGGGATGCCTTCGGATTTGAAGGAACGTCCTTAAAGTTCATTGTACGGGAAAGGGGAGAGAAAGAAAGCTGATGGAACGTATATTCTGCCTTATCATTGGTTATGTTTTTGGACTGTTTAATACCGGCTATATCATCGGCAGAATCAAGAAAACCGATATCCGGGAGCATGGGAGCGGAAATGCGGGGACTACCAATGCCCTGCGGACATTCGGGCTGAAGATCGGGCTTCTGACCCTTTTGGGGGACTGCATGAAATGTGTGCTGGCAGTGCTGGTCACGAAGGCAGTTTTCGGCAGCCGCTGCGGCGACATCCTGCCGCTGCTTTCGGTATATACGGCAGCAGGCTGTATTCTGGGGCATAATTATCCCTTTACCCTGGGATTCAAGGGCGGAAAAGGAATTGCCGCCACGCTGGGCATGTTCCTGGCAATCGACTGGCCGCTGGCCATCACGGGCTTCGCCTTTTTCCTGATCGTCTTTTTTGTTACGCATTATGTCTCCCTGGCTTCTCTGTCCGCCAACCTGATGGCTTTTGTAAGCCTGGTAATCCTGGGGTGTCATGGAAGATACGGAATGGATACCCCGCATCGGGTCGAACTGTATGTGGTAATGGGGCTTTTGACGGCGCTGGCCTTTTACAGGCACAAGGAGAATATCAGAAGACTTGCCAGGGGAGAAGAAAGCAAGGTCTATCTGAAGAAGAAAAACAGACAGTAAGGCATTACCGTTCCGCGGTCAGCCCGGGTCTCTGGCTGACCGCGGAACGTACCGGTAAATCAGCATCCGGCAACATTGGTTGTCAGAATATTCTTGCAAATAAGGAGAGAAAAATGGCCAGGATCAGTGTTTTGGGGGCAGGAAGCTGGGGAACAGCGTTATCGCTCCTTCTCTGTAATAACGGGCATCAGGTAACTCTGTGGTCGGCGCTGCCCGAGGAGGTGCAGATGCTTCAGGAAAAAAGAGAGCATGCGGCAAAGCTTCCGGGAGTACACCTGCCGGAGGAAATCTGCATCACCGGGGATCTGGAGGGAAGCCTTGCGGCCCCGGATGCGTGCGTGCTTGCGGTTCCTTCCCCCTTCACAAGAAGTACGGCGGCATCCATGGCGCCCTACGTGAAGGATGGCCAGAAGATCGTCAATGTGGCGAAGGGGATAGAGGAAGCCACACTGATGACGCTGGTGGAAATCATAGAGCAGGAGATTCCGAATGCGGATGTATCGGTGCTCTCCGGCCCGAGTCACGCAGAAGAGGTGGGACGGGGGCTCCCTACCACCTGCGTCATCAGCTCCCACAGCAGCGAAACCGCGGAATTCCTTCAGAAAATCTTCATGAGTCCCGTATTCCGTGTCTATACGACAGAGGATATGCTGGGAGTGGAACTGGGCGGTTCCCTTAAAAATGTCATTGCTCTGGCAGCAGGCACAGCAGATGGGCTGGGCTATGGCGACAATACCAAGGCAGCCCTCATCACCAGAGGACTGTACGAGATCACCCGCCTGGCAGCCGCCATGGGAGCGAAGGAGCAGACCCTCTATGGGCTTTCGGGTATAGGGGACCTGATCGTCACCTGCGCAAGCCGCCACAGCCGGAACAGAAAAGCAGGATATCTCATTGGCCAGGGCTATTCCATGGAGGAGGCCATGGCAGAGGTAAAGATGGTGGTAGAGGGTGTTTACAGTGCCAAGGCTGCCAGAAGGCTGGCAGAGAAATACCATGTGGAAATGCCGATCATAAACGAGGTGAACAAGATCCTCTTCGAAGGAAAGAACGCCAGGGAAGCCGTCATGGATCTTATGCAGCGGGCCATGAAGCCGGAGACTGCCTAAGTGCGGTTCCTTTTACGGACAGGCCTTCCTGTCCATCCGGCAGATTCCCGGGCTGAAAAAGCAGATCAGGTTCAGAAGATGCCATGGCAGCAGGTGATATGCACAGAACTGGATCAGGAACTGTACAGTTCCTGAGAAACGGGGCGGTGAAAACAGGAGAAATATGACGCCTGTTTTCACCGCCCCGTTTTGAATTGTCAGGGATCGGGCGGGTTTTGCCTGTATTGTTCTCCCGGCGGCAGATTCTGAAAACAGAAGCCGGACAAAAAGACAGAAAGTCCCGGAGAGCTGTTTCCGGAGCAGTCCCTACCGCAGGTCCTCCGGAGGATCCACACAGCAGTAACTGCAGTCGAGGGTCTCCATGATCTTCATATCCTCTTCCTCGATCTAGAAATCGAAAAT
>JAFOJB010000334.1 GCA_017420455.1 Blautia sp. | reverse complement strand
GCCGTGACGATCATGATGGCCAGCATCAGACGTTCTGTATTCTGTCCGAATTTCTTCATGAGGAACAGAAGAAGGCGTTTGGATGCCGGTACTACCGTGAGCGCTTCCGAAATTCCGAAGGAAGCCAGCACAAAAAACAGTGTGGCGTTTGTGAAGCCGGACAATGCTCCGGGAACCGTATCGGTACAGTTGAAAAAATACATCATGGATACTGCCAGCAGGCATACAATGCCAAGAGGCAGGGCTTCCGTTACGAGCAGGATCAGAACTGCCAGGAGGACTCCCAGCATATTCCTCGCTGCAGGGGCGATCCCGTTTTCCAGCGGAAGGAACCGCACGCCGGCCAGGACCAGGATCGCGGCGATGAAACCCACAATCTGCAATACTCCAGCCTTATTTTCTCTTTTATTCTCCATTTTCATAGCCATGATCTCCTTCAGCGCACTCTGCTTATGAGAAATCCCTCTGTTCTACCTGAGACAGTACCTGGTAAACCGGATCACCGGGCAGGGGAGAATTGTGCTCCCCCATCTGGTCTGCGATACCGCTCATCTCAGGACATGCCCTTCGATGACCGTTCGCCGCCAGGTGAGCACCCGTACAGGCACGGCGCACACCTGGCGGCTTATATCGAAAAAAACAGGAGAGGGACATTCCCTCTCCTGCTGTTCATACATCCTGTCATTATCTCCAACCTGCTTTATTGCAGTTTTTCTTTCCTGCCTGGCAGGATTTCTTCTCAGGAAATTGCCACTCCGAAGCGTTCCATATTATATTTGTCGATCTCGTCGATGATGATCTTTTCCACATGCGGATAGATGGTTCCGGGTCCGCCATAGGTGTGTCCCGGCCAATATCCCTTCAGATGGCCGTATTCATTCAGGGCTCTCCGGGTTTCCTGACGGATTTCTTCTTCTGTCGCGTCTGCACGGTCGATCACGGAATCCACGCCGCCGAACAGGAGCATCCTGTCGCCTACCTTTTCGGAAATGGCCGCGATGTTGTTGGAAGGAAGAACCCCCTGCCAGATATCTACGCCGATTTCAGCCATATCCTCCACCAGCGGCTCCATGTAAGAATCCCCGTGGTGCATGACAATGACATTGTTGGCGTGCAGATAATCATACAGTTTTCTGTACGGTTCCTTGAAAAGCTCTCTCCAGGTTTCCACGGAGAAGAACAGGCTGTTCTTGGAACCCCAGTCATCATGGGATACGATCATATCCGGATGCAGATGCTCTACAATGAGCTTCATGTAATTCAGACGATACTCGCAGATCACATCGATGAGCTCTGCCATGGCTTCCGGCTCTTCCAGCATATTCATCAGAGTATCCTCGAAGGTCATGAGCATATGAAGCTGTTCAAATATACCGGTGCCCATAACGGTCATGCTGATATATTTCTCGTGGTCGATCGCCTTTTCCGCAGCGATGGCATCTTCCCATCCTTCCTGGCATCTTCCCACAATGTCCGGAACCTTTACATATTTCCGCCATTCCGTGATATCCTTGATTACCTGGTTTTCCGGAGTAACCAGCGGAACAGCTGCAGGAGCATCCTCCGGGAACAGAATCAGGGTTCCCCACTGGTCGTAGGAATTGGTACCACGGATACGGTTTCCTCTGATCAGTTTGAATACAGGATCTCCCGGGATACCGCGGCACATGGTGAATGTATTCGGCAGACACTCCGGTTTGCCTTTGTCAAATTTCAATGCTTCCAGTAAATTCTGTTTCGGTGTAAGCATGATGCATTCCTCCTTCGCACATAATCTGCTGAGAATAGTATACCAAAAAGTGAAGTAGGAATATAGTTTCTTTGTGAATCTTTTCCCATCTTTGCGGGTTTTGTACATTTTTCGTGCTTCGGTTCATTCATTTTGTCGCTGCGTTTCGGTGCTTTTTTGTACAAGACAGGGGGGAACACAGGGGGACGGTTCTTCTGTCTTGCCTCTGTCTTGTCCCCGGATGGCTTTTTTAAGCACGTCTTGCATTCTTTCTCTTCACAGAATATAATGGAAAAAAACTGTAAAGCATGCTGCAATCTTATATTCTGGAGGAGTTTTATGTACGAAGAATTGAGTCAGTCGATCCCGGATATTTCTGCCTACCTGGAAAGGATCGGCATAAAGGAAAGAGGGGCTGCGCCGGATCTTGCCTTTCTGAACAGCCTGATCTATCATCATCATACCCATATTCCGTTTGAGGACCTGGATTCCAGTTATCTGAAACGGCCTGTGGTCCTGGACATCCCTTCTCTGTTTGAAAAGATCGTCGTGAACCGGAGGGGTGGCTACTGCTATGAAATGAACGGGCTGTTCACACGGCTTCTTCTGGATCTTGGCTATCATGCCAGGTCTGTATTCTGCCGGATCATCCGGGGGCGGGACTTCCTGCCGCCCTGTACCCACAGAGGGATCATCGTGGATCTGGAGGGGAAGCAATATTTCTGTGATGTAGGCTACGGCGGACCGATGCCTGCAGGAGCCCTTATCATAGGGGATGGCTCTGAGGCCATGTATTATGGCGAAGAGTTCCATATCACGAAATATGACGATTACTGGTGGACCGTTTCCCGCACCACCTCTGACGGAAGCTGTGAAAAGATCCTGCAGTTCAATACCTTTCCGCAGATCCCGGCGGAGTTCCTTGCCGCGAACCTTAAGGGCTGTACGGATCCGGATTCCATTTTTGTGAAAAAGATCCTGGTGAACCTTCGTACAGAGACCGGCTCCTTTTCCCTGACAGATCACGAACTCACCATCCGTGACAGGGGAAATACGGAAGTCCTGGAGATTACCGGCGATACCGGGCTTCGCAGCGTGCTGAAGGAATATTTCGGGATTACCGGTCTTCCGGAAATAAACTGAAAACAGGCCCATTGTATAAAGACCGGCCAGATAAAAAAGGCTGCCCTCCGCCTCAGGCGAAGGACAGCCTTTCTGACTGTTCTTTATCGAAAACGCAGCCCGGACGCTGCAGGACGGCGCAGCAGCCGGAACGTCCGAAAAAGCTGACAGCGTCTTTCTGTAAAAGCCGGATGACAGCAGTACTGTCCGGCTGACTGCTATCGGCAGGCAGCAGGCAGCAGGCAGCAGGCCGGCCTGTCGTTGCGGTGGACAGCTGCCAGATCTGCTGCCTGCAGGAAAATACGGAATCTGTTCAGGCAAGAAGCGTATCCCTGTGGTCGTTCAGGTATTCCCGGGCTTTGATGCCGTGAAGCAGCAGGGTGCAGATCGGGGTCGGGATACCGTATTCCTCTCCAAGCCTTACCACTGTTCCGGCAAACATGTCGATCTCCGTATGCTTTCCGGCGTCCAGATCCTGAAGTGTGGACGGCCTGTTTCGCGGCGGGATGTCGCGGAGAGTCGCTCCCTGCTTTTCGATCTCTTCATCTGTCAGGATGATGCCCTTCCTGGCTGCCACAGCCTGCACCTCCCGCATGGCGCCGATCCGGATATAATCCGCGTCTTCGCACCAGGTATATACGCCGAAGGGCACGCCCAGAAGCGCGCTGGTCAGGTTTTCACCCACATTACAGGCAAACTTGAACCAGATATCATGCACCATGTCCCTGCCGATCCGGTAACGGATCCCTGCGCGGTCAAAAAGATCCTTCACCCGGAGAACTCTTTCCGACAAGGCTTCGGGGTCATTGGTCCTCTCGCCGAAATATACCGCGCCAAGAGCGGGATCATAACTGGTTACGCCGTCCTTCATGACAATGGAAACTCTCATGAAGGCATGCAGCACATGCTCCTCTCCGTATGCGCGGATCATCTTCTCTTCAGATTCCACGCCATTCAGCACCGGAAGGATCAGCGTTTCTTTCCCGACATGGTTTCTGATATCACAGATTGCCTGATCCAGGCTGTAGCCTTTTGTGGCTGCAATGATCAGATCCGCTTCTTCTCTTTCCTCCGGCGTTTTTACCGGCAGGCGGTAGACTTTTCCGTTGATCTGCACGCCTGTTTTTTCCAGCCGTTCCTTTCGGGCTCCTTCTGCAATAAGATAAAAGTCATCGTGAAGCAGAGCCTCCAGCTTCGGCGCAAAGAAAGAACCCATGGCGCCGAGTC
>JAFOJB010000333.1 GCA_017420455.1 Blautia sp. | reverse complement strand
GCTATTTGTGTACAGTTCCTTACAAAGTCTTATCTTATATTATATACGATCTCCGTTCCTTTGATCCTGACGATCATCTGAAGGGATTCCTTACCCTGTACAGCCGCATTGGGGAGAGTACACCCGAAGATATAATGCCCTGTATACAGCGGATCTATGAGAAACTGGTCATCGGCGTTGATCGCCCAGTTCGTATTCTGGGCATCATGATCCTCTTTGACCGGTCCGTCGCCATAAACACTATTATCATAATTCCTCTGGTAGCTCCATCCCAGGAATTCATAAGTGTCGTCATAGACGACCTTTACTTCACAGTCCGCCAGGAAATCGACGGGCTCATTCTGCAGATTCACAATATTCGCGAAGACAAGGGCGTAGTCTGCTTCGTTTCCGGACTGGAAATAATCATTTCTGTCGTATACATCTGTCCTGCCGGATCTGTAATAGCCCAGACTGTCCTTGATCTTGCATGCCTGATAGGAGATCATGGCGAAATCGGACAGCTCCGTCGGGGTCTTAAGCTTCATATCGTCAAGGTCCGGAATGGTATTTTCGGCAGGCTTGTCGCCCGCAACTGTTTTCATGGCATCTTCCAGAGCGGTATCGGAGGAGGCGTCTCGAATAATATAGGTAATTTCATTTCCATCGAGCCTGACGGTCATGGACAGGGAGGCCTTTCCATATGCTACGGTATTGGGGAGTTTTCCCACAAAGAAATAATGTCCTTCGTACAGCTGATCGATCGGAAATATGTTATCCGTATGGATCGCCCAGTTCGTATTCTGCGCATTGATATCTTTTTCGAGATACGCGCCATTATACGTTGTATTATTATAATTTCTCTGGCGTGCATAGCCTGTGAACACATATTTTTCATCATAGGTAAACGTTACTTCGCAGTTTTCCAGGAAATCCTTTGAAACCCTGGCAGTGTTCAGAAGATCTGCCGAAAGAATGGCATATTCCTGCTGGCTTCCGGAATGCATGTAGTCGTTGTTGTAGTCATAAACGTCGTTTCTGCCGCTTCTATAATATCCATAGGCATCAACGATCTCAAAGGCTGTGGCGGTAAACCTCGCGTATCCCGGCAGGTCTATATGGGCGTTCAGCTTTATATCATCCATGGAGACAGGTTCTTCCGCGTCCTCCGATGCATCTCCTTCTATCTGGATGAGCTGGATCCCCATATCCGCGGAATAGACCGTCGATGGAAAAACAACCGCGAGAGCAAGAAGCAAAGCCAGTTTCTTTTTCATTCCATTTCCTTCCTTTCCTTTCCTGTCATACTGTACTCGCGGGCGAATTTTATTTCCGTTTACAATTCTTTCCCGCGGTATATGCAGTATAGCCATAATCTGTGCCGCTGATAAATGAATTATAGCATAACTGCATAAGACAAGACAATAAGAATAACAGGATAATTTGCATTATGCCAGAACCCATGCTGCTGTTCAGAACTTCGCTGTTGAGGTCGTGAACTGCATCCCGCCGGACTGGGACTGAACACTGACAAACACATTGCCCTTTTTCCAGCTGCATTATATAATGAAGAAGACGTTTGAGAAGGGAAAAGACATGTAATCTACGCTGGTTTTTTCCGACAGATCCCAGGAGACAGGTTTTACTACCGGTCATGGTCTGGCTGACTCTGCAGAATCGCCATCCGACAACGTTGTATGCCGGTATATTCTTGCGAAGAGGAGAAGGAAAAGATATGAAGTATACGACAGTACTGTTTGATCTTGACGGGACTTTGACAGAATCCGGGGAAGGCATCGCGAAATCCGTGCAGTATGCCCTGGAGAAGCAGGGGATTCAGGAAGAGAATCTGGAAAAGCTGAAGGCTTTCGTAGGGCCTCCCCTGATCGAGTCCTTTATGAAGTATTATGGGATGACCCGGGAGACCGCGGAAAAAAGCGTGGTCTTTTACAGGGAATATTTCCGGAAGAAGGGCATCTTTGAGAATGCGGTATATCCGGGAATCCCGGAAATGCTGAAGAATCTGAAGGATAAGGGATATCTTCTGGCGGTTGCTTCCTCCAAGCCGGAGCCCTTTGTAAGACAGATCATGGATTATTTTGCGCTCACACCGTTTTTCGATGAGATCACGGGTAGTACCCTGGATGAAAAAAGAACCGCGAAAGTGGACGTTATCGAGGAGACACTGCGGCGCATGGGGCTTTCCGACAGAAGAGATGAGGTGGTCATGGTGGGCGATAAGGAGCACGATGTCCTTGGCGCGGCTGAAGCGGGACTGGACTGTATCGGCGTACTTTACGGCTATGGGACGAGAGAGGAGCTGGAGGCTGCAAAGCCTGCCTTCCTGGCAGAAACGGTGAGCGGCCTGATGGATCTCCTGTAATGTGCGCATGCAGGAAGACAGGGGAAGACAAGGGGACGGTTCTTTTGTCTTTTTGGAAAAAAGACAAAAGAACCGTCCCCTTGTCTTCCCCTTCCCCCTGTCTTCCCCTGTCTTCCTGCAATAAATATGGAAAATAAGTTGCGGTTATTCTGAACAGATGTTACAATAAAAGGCAGTTCAACAATAACAATGAAAGGTAATTTATACAGTGCCGCGGCCTGTGAGGGCAAGGGATGTACCCCGGCGGTATTTCAGAGAATGAAGGAGGAATCCCATTGAAATTTTCAGAAAATGATATGAAGGTAGTAGGAGAGTATTCCCCGGAGCTGATCGTTGCGAAGACCATTCCACAGTACAACACCCCGATCCCGGCGAAAGAGAACTATTACCGGATGTTCGAGAAGGATAAAAACTGTGAGTGGATCCCGGCACATTGTGACTGCATCACATTTAACCCGAATATTATTCCGGACTGCAAGGCCAGAGGAATGGTGAGCGAGGTTGACAAGCTGCCGGCAGGACAGGAGGGCGGACTGGATATGTTCGGCCTCGAATGGGTCTGGGAGCCGGAGGTAGGCGGGTCCATGGTAAAGCAGGGTCTGTACCTTTTTGACGACGCGAATGACTGGAAGGAAAAGGTAGTCTTTCCGGATCTGGATTCCTATGACTGGCAGGGCTGTGCCGACAGGAACAGAGGAATCTATTTTGACACAGACCGGGTCACGGAATATGTGCAGTTTACGGGGATGTTTGAGCGTCTGATCTCCTTCATGACCATGCAGAACGCCCTGATCGCTCTGATGGATGAGGATCAGCAGGACGCGGTTCATGAGCTTTTTGACAGGCTTGCGGATTTTTATGATAATCTGATCGAGCACCTGCATCATTATTTCCACATCGACATGTTCCAGTTCCATGACGACTGGGGTTCTCAGAGAGGGCCGCTGATCAATCCGGATACCATCCGGGAGATGATCGCGCCTTATGTGAAGAGGGTCGTGGAAAGCTGCCATAAGCGGGGGATCATCTTCGATTTCCACTGCTGCGGGAAAAATGAAACCCTGGTGCCCATTATGATCGAGTGCGGCATGGATCAGTGGGGCGGGCAGGCCATCAATGACTTTGATTATATTTACAAGACCTACGGGGATCAGATCGCCATCGGCATCACACCCTACGATGCCAGGACAGAGAAGGATCCGGTACGGGCAGACGAGCTGGCAAAGAAATTCGTGGACGATTACGGCCCGGGATTCCAGAAAAAACCCTTCTTCGCCGTTCTCCGCCGCGCGATCCCGGAGTACCGGGAGTCCCTGTACAGATACAGCCGCATGGCCCTGGGCGAGTAACATATCGCCTCAGATACAATTTGAGCATGCTTTTACAGAAGAAACAGATTTCCTGACGACCGTGTTCCTGCCGGCTTTGCAGAATCGTCATCCGACAGCAGCGCATTTCAGCATTTTTTTCGTATAAGAGGGGGCAGGTTCTTCGGGCGGTCGTGTTCCGGCCTGCGCTGCAGAATCGTCATCCGTCAACAATATATGTCAGTGTATTCTTATAAATAAGAGGAGAATTACCTTGAGAGAACGAGTCAGAAAAATGAAGGACAGCCTTCGGATCAATAAATATCCCCTTTGTATTGAACTGTTCCGGCTGGCAAATGAATCTCTGGACCAGACCGGCGGCGAGGCGATGGTCACGCGCCGGGCAAAGCTTCACGAGCATATCCTGGACAATATCACGATCTTCATCGAGGAGGACGACCTTCTCTGCGGCTCCGGTGCAAGCAAGCCTTTCGGCATGGAAATGCAGTATGAGTACGGCGTGTGGACAAAGGACGAGGTGGAAGCCCTGAAGAGCGAGATCTATACCATCGATCCGGAGGATGAGGAAGAGCTGTACAGGCTGAACGAGCGGTTTGCAAATAACGCTCTGAATAAAAACCTGGTGGACGCCCTGTCGGAGTCCCTGGGTATGAACGACCGGATGTGGCCTTTCATGAAATCCGGCGTGATCCTGCCTCCCTGGAAGGACAGAAAGGGCGGTTCCGGCGGCGGCTTCGCCATGTCCGGCTACGGACTGGGGCCGGGGTTCTTCCTGGTCTGTATTGACTTTGAGCGCGTCATCAAAGAAGGCGCGAAGTCCATTATCGCGGAGGCGGAGGAGTGCCTCCGGAACCTTCGGTATTTCTCGGAGGACTGCATTAAGAAGCAGAAATACTGGGAAGCCGTGATCCGGGTCTTCAGGGCCTGGGTCCGTTTCGCCGGGCGTTATGCGGACCTGGCGGAAAAGATGGCCGGAGAAGAGAAGAATGAGAAGAGAAAGGCAGAGCTCCTGGAAATGGCACGGATCTGCCGGAAGGTTCCCTATGAGCCGGCAGAAACCTTCCCGGAGGCCCTGCAGTCCTTCTGGTTCGCGTACCTTCTGGCCTGCCCGTCCCCCACGACGACGGCAGGACGGTTCGACCAGTATATGTATCCCTACTATCGTCATGATATCGACAACGGTCTTCTGACCGACGAGGATGTGCTGGAGTACCTGGAGATCATGCGCTGCAAGGTCATGAAGATCAACCGTGTTTCCGGCAAGGCCAACCGGGCCAAGAATTCCGGTATGGCAAAATGGTACAACTGGACCATCGGCGGCGTGGACGCCCAGGGAAATGACGCGACCAACGAGCTTTCCTATCTGCTCCTGGAATCCGCGAGAGATACCCAGCTGCCGCACTTTACCGTGACGGTGCGCGTGCATGAGAATACGCCGGAGAAGCTCCTTCTGAAAGCCTGCGAGGTGGTGAAGACCGGGCTTGGCATGCCGGCCTTCCTTTCCGATAAGAGCTATATCAATTTCTTCCTGAATGGAAATATGGCCGTGGAGGACGCGAGGGATTACTGCGCCACCGGCTGTGTGGACGGCAATATTCCCGCCAAGACCAGAAGCCAGGTGGTGACCTTCTTTATCATCGCCCAGGCCTTCGACGTGTTCATGCATAACGGATTCTGCCGTTATACCAATGAGAAGGTGGGGATGGAGACCGGCGATATCACAAAGATGGAAACCTTCGAGGAATTCAAGGCGGCCTTTTATAAACAGTTCGACTACCTGATGCATATGGCGGCAGAGCGGAATAATGTGGAGCTTCTGGCACAGAGAGAGCTCTTCCCGGATCCCTTCCGCTCGGCTCTGATGAAAAACGGCGTTTCTTCCGGCAAGGATATGCTGGACCGCCATTTCGATTTCGAGAACGGGTCTCTTCTGGGCGCTGTCGGCGGCGTCAACACGGGAGATTCCCTGGCGGCCATCAAAAAGCTGGTCTATGAAGAAAAGAAATATACCATGGCCGAACTTCTTGCGGCGCTGGACGCCAACTGGGAAGGCTATGACGAGATGCGCGAGGACTTTATCAAGGCCCCGAAATATGGAAACAACGATGATTATGTGGATGAGCTGGTGGCGGAGGTCTACAAATTCTTCGCGGATACCTGCTATTCCATGGATACCGCCTATGGCGGCAAGGTAACGCCGAACGCCATTTCCATCTCTGCCCACCAGCCCGGCGGCATGGTGACGGGAGCCACCCCGGACGGCAGGAAGACAGGGGAGATCCTGGCGGATGCATCCCTTTCTCCGGACCATGGCAAGGATACCAACGGTCCGCTGGCGGTGCTGCAGAGCGCGATGAAGGTAGATCAGGATCCTTATCAGGGAACATTGCTGAACATGAAGTTCCATCCCAATTCCCTGAAGACCGAGGAGGACCTCCGGAAGCTTGGCTCCATGATCAAAACCTATCTGACCAACGGCGGAAAGCATGTACAGTTTAATGTGGTGAACCGGGAAGAGATGGTGGACGCAAAGGTGAATCCGGAGGAGCATCCGGAGCTGGTGGTCCGCGTAGCCGGCTACAGCGCCTACTTTACCCGTCTTTCCGGCATGATCCAGGACGAAGTCATCAACCGTACTTCCTTTGATCATGTGTAAGGATACGCTTTGACTGTTCAGACAGGAGGCAGATCGGTGAATATTTCTGCAGAACTGGCCCGTTTTGTGGCGGAAACAAACTATGAGGATATCCCGGAACAGGTGATCGAAAGCCAGAAGAAATCTCTGATGGACGGAATTGCCATCACCTTCGGCGCGGGAGCGCTGGGGGACGGCTGCAGAGAAATGATCCGTATTGCGGAGGATCTTTCCGCCCATGGAGAGGCGGAGGCTACCGTGATCGGGTTTGACAGAAAGCTCCCCGCGATCTGGGCGGCCTTTGCCAATGCGGCCATGGCCCATTCTCTGGATTTCGGGGATACCCATCAGGGAAGCACGATCCATTCCAATTCCTCTTCCATGCCGGCGGCGCTGGCTCTGGCGGAGAGGCTTGGGGGGGTCGGCGGAAAAGAATTCCTTGCGGCGCTGGTGCTGGGGAGCGAGACGGCCATACGGATCGCTCTGGCAGCGGATACGAATTCCACGGAGGATGGGTTTTATCCGCCCACGATCTATTCTTCCTATGGGGCGACGGCAGCAGCCGCGAAGATCCTGGGTCTTTCAAAGGAGCAGATCGTCAGCGCCATGTCCTTCAACCTTTGCCAGACCTTCTGCAGCAGCGAGCTGACCAACAACAAAAGGACAGCGGTCCGTTCTGTGAGGGAAGCCTTTGCGGCGAGAAATGCCATTGTTTCCTGTTATATGGCAAAGGAAAACATGATCGGTTTTTCCGATCCGCTGGAGGGAAAACTGGGATTCTACCATACCTTCCTTCATGACAGATATACACCGGAACGTGCCCTGGCAGGTCTTGGGAGCCGGTACGAGGCGGCGGATCTTACCTTTAAGGCATGGCCCTGCTGCTTCGGGACCCACTCAGCCATTACCGCCGCCAGGAAGATGATGGCTGAGGGGCTTTTTACGGCAGAGGAGGTCCGGCATATCCAGGTTTCCGTCGGCGCTCAGAACCGGATGCTCTTCGAGCCCATAGAGGAAAGAAGAAATCCCGAGAGCTCCATGATCGGGAAGTTCAGCATTCCCTTTACCCTGGCGGAGGCTATCCTGAAGGGAAATGTGACGCTGAACAGCTTTTCGGAGGAAAATCTCCACGATGAACGGGTGAGAGCCCTGGCGGCCAGGATCGATTATACCTATATGGAGGAATGGCAGCGGGGAAAAGAGACCTGGACCAGACTGGCGGTAGAGACAGACCATGGGACCTTTGAAAGGATGGAGACCATGCCTCTTGGAACTCCGGGGAATCCCATGGATGAAGAGACTTTTGATCAGAAATTCTTCTCCTGCGCTTCGCTGGCAGAAAACGGGAAAGACAGGGAGGAGATCCGCAGGATCAGGGATCATATAAAAACACTGGAAAATACCGGTGATATCCGGGAATTTACGGCGCTCCTCTGAAGGCCGGAGCCTTGCGTCAGGGACCCGGATCCCGTTTCAGGCTGCGAAGCAGGCGGGAGTGAGAGAGCGTCAGCTGACAACAAGTGCATCGTCTGAAGCCGCCGGATGCCGTTTCAGACGAAATACACGTCCAGGAGGAGGTGGATGAATGGGAAAGAAGCTTACACTGCTGGCAACGGGAGACAATATCCCCTGCCGGGAGGACTACGATACATTATACTGCCATGTAGCTCCATACCTCAGAGAGGCGGATATCACCTTCGGCCAGCTGGAAACGGTGCTGATCGACAAGTCCTATGAGGATCTGTACCCCTTTGTGGCGGCACAGGCCAGAATGCCCTGTTCTTCCTATCCGGAGGTGGCGCCTGCCATGAAGAAGGCAGGGTTCGATATTGTTTCTTTTTCGTCCAACCATGCCATGGATTATGGCAGGACACATTTTCTGAATACCATCGATTATCTGAAGGCGGCAGGTCTCCAGGTGATCGGGGTGGGAAAAAACGAGGAGGAGGCCCGGATCTATTCCATTATAGAGCGGGACGGGACAAAGATCGCTTTTCTCGGGTACTGTACCATTCTGCCCCAGGACTACTGGGCGCAGGAGGCAAGGCCGGGGATGAATCCGGCCCGGGGTCATACTTACTATGAGCAGATCGAGCATGATCAGCCGGGGACGCCGTGCCGGATCCACAGCTTTGCCCACAGGGAAGACAAGATGAAAATGCTGGCGGATATCCGCAAGGCGAAGACGGAAGCGGATATCGTGGTGGTCTCCATGCACTGGGGGATCCACTTTACGGAAGCTCAGATTGCGGAGTACCAGGTGGAATACGCCCACGATGCCATCGATGCCGGAGCGGATCTGATCCTGGGGCATCACGCCCATATCCTGAAGCCCATCGAGGTGTACAACGGAAAGGTGATCTTTTATTCTCTGGGGAATTTTGCCATGGAGGATCCCACGGATATGAAGCGGGACGCAGCGACTCTCCGCCAGGATATGCGCACCTCCAGAAAGCATCAGGAGATGGCGAAGATCCGGGAGGGCTTCGGCGAAGGGGCGAAGAAAAAGACCTTCCCCGAGGACTGCTATTACACCATGATCGGGAAGATCGAAATCGAGGATAAACGGATTTCAAGAGTTTCCTATCTGCCGGCTTATATTCCGGAGGACATGGCGCCTTATGTGGTAAAGCAGGGGGACCCGCTTTTCGATACGATCAACGCCTATATGGAAAAGATCAACGGAATCGAGAAAATTCCCACGAAATACGCGGTGGACGGGGATGGGGTCGTAATCGTGACCGGGGAAGCCTGACCGGGTGCTGGACGCTGCAGGGATATCCTGCAGGAATGGTGCAGCCGTTCAGAAATATGAAAAAATCTGTTCCAGGCGGGAGCCGGCAGATTCCATAAATCGATAAATCAGATCTGACTTAAGTCAAAAAAACAGAGGTATAACAAAATGGAAGCAAACAGTAAGAAAAACAGACTTCTGGGTTTTATCAGTCTGGGGCTTTCCGTCTGGATCGCGTATATGTCCTTCCAGCTGAAGGCCACAGCCTATCAGGGAGACCCGGGGCCGAAAATGTTCCCGCTGATCGGAGCGTTTATCCTGGCGGTCTGCGGGATCGCGCTTATTGTATTCCCGGGAAAGAAAGAAAAGGGATTTCTCACAAAGGAGCAGTGGTTTTCCTGTGCAAAGCTTTTCAGCATGTACGTCCTGCTGATCGTGCTGCTGTATCTGTTCGGCTTTCTGGGTGCGGTGCCGGTGATGCTCTTCATCATCACCTTTATGCTCTCGAAGCTTTCCCTTACAGATAAATCCACCGGCCAGCGGTTTGTCACAAGCCTGATCTTCGGCATCGTGGGCGGGATCGTTCTGTATCTCCTGTATGTTAAGCTGCTGGGGGCAAAGATGCCTGTCGGCGTCATCATGAAAATGCTGCAGAAATAAGGGGGAAGTTCATTATGAATCTTTGGGAATTTTTCTTGAATGCCTTAAAAGAGATCTGTACGCCGCAGGGACTTCTGTTTGTCATCGGTGGTACTCTGGCAGGTATGATCCTTGGTGCGATCCCGGGGCTGGGCAGCAGTACGCTGATGGTCATTTTGCTTCCGGTCTCTTATAAAATGAGCGCTACCATGGCCATGGCGCTTTTCATCTCCATTACCATCGGAGGTATGTCGGGCGGCTGTATCGGGTCTATCCTGCTGGGAATTCCGGGAACCTCGTCCTCCTTATGTACGGTGTTCGACGGATACGAATTTACAAAGCGAGGGCAGCCCTCCAAAGCCTTGTCCGCCGCTGTTATCGCCAATTTCCTGGGAAATGTCCCTTCTGTCATCCTGGCGATCGTGGCTTCCAGAGCAGTAGCGGCCTGGGCGGTCAAGCTGGGGCCATGGGAATACGCCGCGCTTTGCTTCTGCGCAGTGCTTATGGTGGTCGGCCTTTCCAAGGGGAACATGGTAAAGAGCATGATCGGCGTGGGAATCGCGATCTTCATGGCCTCCGTGGGGGAAGACCCCATCAATGCTTCCGGACGATTCCTTTTCTTTGGAAAGCTGGAATTCCTGGACGGCTTTAATATTATCAGTGTAATGCTTGGGCTCTTCGCGGCGAAGATCATTCTTCTGGAATACGCCCGCCAGGAGAAGCAGAACAATCAGATCGATGTGAAGGTAGAGGGCTTCAAATTCCCGGCAGCGGAATTTCTGAAGAACAAGTGGCTTATCCTGCGTTCCTGGGTCACCGGTGCGGTGGTCGGCTTCCTGCCGGGACTCGGCGGACCGGTAGCGGCAGTCATGGCCTATTCCAATGAAAAGACCCTGGCGAAGGACAAATCGACCTGGGGACATGGTGAGATCGGCGGTGTGTTCGCGGCAGAAACAGCCAACAACGCTGCCATCGGCGGCGCGCTGATCCCGCTGCTGGCGCTTGGTATCCCCGGAGATGCCGCGGCGGTGCAGTTCATCGCGGTGCTGAATACCCATGGGATCAACGTCGGACCTATGTTCATGCGGGAGCAGCCCTCCGTCGTTTATATGATCTTTACGGGAGCTCTTTTGTCCGGTTTCGTCGTATTCCTGTTCCAGACCTTCGGAATGCGGACTTTCCCGGCGCTCCTGAAGATTCCGTATCATTTCCTGTATTCCACCGTAATCCTGCTTGCGTTCATCGGCGCCTATATGTCTACAAACAGCTTTTTCGGTCTTCTGGTAGCGCTGTTCTGCTGCGTGCTGGGAGTCCTGATGGATTTCTTCGGAATTCCTTCTCTGCCGTTTCTGATGGCATATATTCTTTCTCCGATGCTGGAGCTGAATATCCGGAGAGGGATGAATTACTCGATCCATGGCGTATCGGAGTTCTTCAGAAGGCCCTTCTCCTGCTTCTTTATTGTCCTGGGTATCCTGGTGCTGATCTATGGTTTTGTGAGTCCTTACCTGAAGAAAAAGAAGGAAGGCTGACGGGATACGGGTTTTTCTCTGATTACATGGCCAATGCCGGCCTTGTAAATATTATTTTCATCATGAACAGGAGGTATGCAACATGAAAAAGAGAGTTTTGGCAGCAGCAATGGCAGGAATGATGATCCTCGGCAGCGCAGGCCTTGCGATGGCAGAGGAAGCAGTATGGCCAAATGGTGATGTGACATTCTATTGCGGATATCAGGTAGGCTCCCTTACCGATATCAATGTCCATACCATCGCTGACTGGATCACCGAGAAAACCGGCGCGACCGTGATCGTTGAGAATAACGATGTCGGCGGCGGCGCGAATCTGGCAGCGAAGCTGGTTCAGGCAGAGCCGGACGGACAGACGATCATGCTGATCGGTATGAACTGTATCTCCAACTATTACAGCGATATCTGGTCTGTGAATCCTGCAGATCCGGAGCAGTTCAAGATCGTCTGCGGTTTCATTCAGCCGTGGCCGAACAGCGGCTGTATGGTTATGACGCAGGCAGACGCTCCCTACAGCAACTGGGAAGAGCTGGCAGCCTATGCCGAGGAGCATCCCGGTGAAGTGACTGTTGCCTCCATTCCCGGAAAGGTTATGGATATCAAGATGAAGGCCCTCTTCAATGGAACCGGCCTTTCCGACAAGATCCGCTGGGTCTCCACCACAAGCTCTGACGCAGCTGCAGGACTTCTGGGCGGAAACATCAATATCATCATGCTGGATGAGTATACCGCACTCAGCTATATCCGTGACGGCAGCAGCAAGGCCCTGATCAACAGCCGTGTATCTGACGACTTCTCCATGTACGAGGATGCAGACAGAGAGATCATGGAAGGTGTCCAGACTCTGGTACAGGCTTTCGGAGAAGAGGGAGAGGCCTATATGGTTCCCAATACCTCCGTTGTGGCTGTTCCGGTCGGAACTCCCGATGAGATCTGCGCAGAGATCACAAAGGTCATCGACTCCATCGATGAAGAGACCGAGGGAGACTGGTATGACAGATGTCGTGTAAATGGCGGTACCTCCAAGTACTATGCATTCTCCGCGGAAGAGCTTCAGGAAGAGTGGGCACGCCTTGATCCGGTGATCAAGGAGATCTGCGAGATGCAGTGATCAGCCGCAGGGACGATGAAATCCCGGAGGGATCCGGGAAATCTGCGATAATACGGCAGTTTCCATAACATCGCCGACTGAAGACAACGCAGTCAGAACGAAATTTAGACAAGCAGATTTCCCAGGTTATTGATGAACAGTTCCTAAGCACTCGGAAAACAGGGTGAGAGCCCGACACCTCCCTGTACGGGACTGTATGTTTTTTCAGGTGTCCGGTGCCCTGAAGGATTAAAAAAGGGATTAAAAAAGGTCTGTCCGCAGCCAAAGGACTTTTAAGTCCTGCAGGCATGGACAGACCTTTTTTCAGTCAGGAGAGCCGGCAGACGCCAGAAAACAACCAGTCCCGGACGGGGGGTGCCGGGCTCTCATCCGTCCGCTGTAACCAGACGGACTTCAGAGAAACATGAACTACAGAGGGAAATCGTTATTCCGCAAGGGGGATGTACTGCCCCCTGGAGTTTTTGTTCAGGCAGACGCCCTGAGCGTCGAACCGGTACTTGCCGGCCAGCGTGCGGTTCCGGTACTGAATGCCGGTCTGGCTGTGGAAGTAATACCATTTCCCGTTCCGCTTCAGCCATCCTTTTTTCATTGCTCCGTCGCTGCCGAAGTAATAGTAATATCCCTTGATCTTCTGCAGCTTGTTTTTCCGGAAGAGACCGTACTGATCCAGACAGTAGGTCCTGCCCTGGTATTCGACCAGGCGGTTTTTCAGCATCTTTCCGCTGGAGCCGAAGAAATAGAGATTCCCGTTGGTGGTCTTCCGTACATAGTTGGTGTACATGACCTTTGTTCTGGAGTTGAAGCAGTAGCGGTCCTGGTTCGGCATTGTTACGATGCCGGAAACGGCGTGGCCGTCCTCCGCGAAGTAATAGGTCTTTCCCTTCAGGGTCTTAAAGCCGGTCGCCATATTTCCGCTGGTATCGAAATAATAAAGCTGATTTCCGATCCAGTAGAGCTGGTTGCTGATCAGGATATTGTCCTCATAATACCGTTTCTTTCCGTCCTCGGTGACCCATCCGTCCTTCCGGACCTTCGGCTCCTGCTGGGAGAAATACCGCATGATCGCGATGGCGTCCGCTTCTCCAAGGCGCTTTAACTGGGCGTCGGTACGGAGATAATTGACGGCGTCATGGTAGTTGGAGAGGAAAGCATGCTCGACGATGACGGCAGGAAAATCATTCATGACGCCGCCACGGATGATATTGAAGTAATCTGCGATGGCGCCGTTGGGATACTTGCTGCCATCCTCGGACAGACGGTACTCCATTCCGTTCTGGGCGGCGAAGCGCATGGACAGCCCAAGGCCGGTCAGTTCCTCCAGCACATACTGGCCAAGCAGGAGCTCCTTTGCCTTGATGTACGGCCGCCAGGTTCCGTAGGAGATCAGGACAGAGGCGCCGTTGGCGGCGAGAGCGTCCGCGGTATTGATGTGGATGCTGAAATACAGATCCGGGTTCCACTGGAGGGAAAGGGGGATCCTTTTTTCGATATCCACGGCCACATCCTTCGTCCGGATCATGTGGACATCAATATCCGGCGCATTCTTCTTCAGATATTCCCGGGCATAAAGCGCGATCTTGAGGGTGATGTGGGATTCTTCATAATAGTACCCGTCATGGGTAAAGGAGGCGCCGCCGTCTTCGCCCCCGTGTCCTGCATCGATGACAAGGGAATACCGGTCGGTTTCTGCCGTCAGGGTTTGTGCAGACGTTGACGGCGCTGATGCTTCGGCAGCCGCTGCCCGGGAGGGAAGACCCAGATTCACGGTCAGCAGGAGAAACGCCGTAAGTCCCGCCAGCAGCTTTTTCTTCCATTCTGTTTTTCTTTTATTATTCATATCTGAAAACTGATCCTTTCCTGTTCTGCTGTCTGTCACAGCTGCTGCGGCAGAAGGCTTCTTCTTTTTCTGCCGTAAGCTGCCGTCAGCCATCGTTTCCTTCCTGTTCTGCCGCTGCCGTCAGGTGCCGCCGGTATTCTTCCGGATCGAAAGGAAGAGAGACCTTTGTTCCCTTCCAGGCTGAAAGATATGCAGCGTTGATGAGCGCCATGGATTTTTCCCCTTCCTCCCCCGGCGCGATCAGCGGCGCGCCATGATGAATGGCGTCTGAGAAATTCTGCAGCATCAGATCGTAGGCGTCGGTGAAGGGAGGAAAGCTTTCCCTGGTGACTGTTTCTGTGAGCTGCTGACGTTCGGTGCAGCCGGCAGATCCGGCGTATTCTCTGGTATCCTGGCTGTAAACGGAAATGGTAAGCTCGTCATTTTCCATCAGCAGCCGTCCTTTGGTTCCTGCGATTTCCAGCCGTTCCAGATAACTCCCCTCCTGGGTGGAAAGGATAAAGGTGCCGGTCATTTTCCCGGGGTAATCCATGAGGATGGTTGCCTCATCGTCCACGGCAAAATCATTGTATTTTCCGAAGGGGATATCCGCATAGACGGTCTCGGGCAGGCCGAAGAGCCACTGCCAGAAATCCAGAAGGTGGGATCCCTGGTTGATCAGCGCGCCGCCGCCTTCCCCCTTCCAGCTGCTGCGCCAGTTCCCGGAACGATGATAAAAGGCGGTTCGGAAAAAGCGGCTGTTTTCCAGCTGTACCCGGGAAATCCGGCCAAGCCGGCCGCTCTCCAGAATTTTCCTGATGCGTCTGTGCTTCGGATAGGTTCTCTGATGGAACATCATGGCATAGACCGGGGGACGTAAGAGGGAAGATGGGCTGCTGCAGGAAGGAGATGCGGCCATCCTTCTGGCTTCTTCCGCTGCCTGGCTCATCCGCCTGGCATCCGAAAGGGTGACGCCGGCAGGCTTCTCGCAGAAAACATGTTTTCCTGCCCGGAAGGCCCGTACCGTCATATCCGGGTGGAGCCGGTGAGGCGTTGTGATGAGCACGGCGTCAAAGGTATCGGCACAGGCGTAGAGTGCGTCCTCGTCAGGATAGACGGCAGCACCATTTCCAAGGTTTTCAGCGGCCCATTCCTGGCTCGTCCGGCTTCTTCCCACTACGGCCGCCAGGCACAGCCCCCTGATTTTCCTGCTGTCGATGAGAGACGCATATTTTTTTCCCATCCCGCCCATACCGACAATGGCAACACGGACATCCTTCTGATCCTTCATATTCATTCCTCCACAAAAAACCTCTGTCCGGAGTTCATTTTTTATCATACCCTCGCGGAGGGAGGTTTGTCAATGGCATAGACGGCCGGCGAAGGGAGAAAAGGGGACTGAGAAAAAGGAGCCTTCTGGCATAATGATGGGTAGAACAGCCAATCTCTGTTAAAAAGTAATTGAAAAAGCCATTTGTTTTCCTTATAGTATTTGTTAGCACAACAAAAAAACGAAAGGAAATTCAAATGGCTATGACAAATACTATATTGAAAAAATTGCTGGATGTCAACCCTGAAGATTTTGTAATCCTGAAAGAAGGGTTACAGTTCACGGTCTCACCGGCGGAGGACTGTAACCGATTCCAGTGCAATTTAGCCAAAATTTCCCACTTTTATATCTTTACTGCTGTGCAGAATCATGATATATTGATATTGGTTCTGACGATTTATTTCGCTGCTCTGTGAATTCTGCTGATTGCGCGCAATATACCGGAATAATCCGGACCTTTCTGCGCATATGAGGCAGATATCAGACGAAGGAGATCAGAACAGATCCATGTTCCCAACAACAATCAGAGAAAGGAGATGTCTATGAAAAGTTCTGGCAGAAAACGCTGGCTTTCGCTTCTGCTCACAGCAGGGCTGGCCGGCGCACAGTTCGGGCAGGGAACCATCGCGTTCGCAGAGGATAAAAGCCCCGGGGACGGCGCACCGGAAACGGTGGCAGAAGGCCAGGCGCCTCCCATTCACTACTTTGTGACGAATGTCGGGTGGCGCTATGCAGAGGAAATACCGCTTTACAATGAAACCAGAGAAACCTTCTATTTTGACATTTCAGATTCCGGGAATGCTGTCGTGGCAGAAGAGGCAAAAATTCCCGGCTCCATAAACAATGGCCTTCTTTCCCAGTTCCTTCCTGACGCGGGCGAGGTCAGTCTTCCGGATGGCGGAAGCCTGGATTATTCGTCCGCCCAGCTGTTTTACTTTTTCCCGAATGAGATCACAGGATATCTGAACGCAGAGCTGTACGCGGCAGCAGAAAACCCCGGTACCGTCGCCATGTCCCTGGACATGATCCAGGAGGACGGCACGGTCGATCATCTTGCGGACGGCACTGCCGAGGCAGCGGCCGGCGAGCAGACCCTTTCCTTCGACCTGAAGCGAGGTTATGACAACGGCGAGGATGATCAGGAATTTGTAGCCTATCAGCTTCCCGCCCGTGTGGGCGGAACGCTCCAGGTGAAGATCAGCGCAGCGGAAGGAGTCGGCCTTACCGTCTATACCGGCGGAGAAAAGGCGTCCTCCATCTCGATCCCCTTCACGGACGACGATGAAACCGGGTACAACGGCAAGGTGACGCTGCCGGACGGCACCTACAACGCCACCATGTACTGGCTGCCGGAGACCCTTTACATCAATTACACCCGGGAAGCGCAGAACGATTCCTGGCTGAATGTTCCGGCCGACAGTACCTATACGGTGGACGGGAACGGCGCGGCGGTCTTTGACGGCTTTACCTTCCTGGCAGAAAGCCCGGGCCTGAAAAACGGCATTGAGCAGGCATATGAGGGAGACGGCACCCATACGCAGCCCTTCCCCACCGTACGCCATGCCATCGTGGATACCGTTCCGGTGCAGGAGGTTTCCGATCTTCTCTACATGCCGGCGCAGAAAACACTGCATTATGATCTGTTTATGCCTACCGGAGGAAATGACGGTTCTGCCCCGCCTGTGATCATCTTCCTCCATGGCTACAGCGGCTCTTATGCCACGCTGGAGGGCTTCATGGCAGAGATGCTGAACTCCGGCTATGCTGTGGCAGGCGTGGATTTCCGCAGATCTCCCTCCAATTTCTCCCCGGATTTCGACCATGATATCAAGGGAGCTATCCGCAATCTCCGGGCAAACGCTGCCGCTCTTGGCATCGACGGAGACAGGATCGGCGTCTACGGAGCCTCCAACGGCGGTTTCACCTCCCTGATGATGCTCCTTACCAACGAGAATGATACCTTTATGGAAGGATCTGTGGGCGGATACGAGGGCGTGTCCAGCCGCGTACAGGCAGGTCTTGTCGGCTACGGTGCCAGCGATTATCTCTATTTCGGCGCGGATCAGCGTACCGACAACGCAAACGACGAGGAACTCCTGGCCGGCATGATCACCGGCGGCGACGGCGAGAATGCGCCCTGTGCCCAGATGACCGGCTGGTACGGCGTCGGCAAGGGCCTTCTGATGCTCCGCAATTACAAGGAAGCAAGAGACCAGGCAGAAGCAGACGGCACGCTGGAAGAGTTCCTTTCGAAGGATTATGTCTACACCGTGGACGATGCATATCTGGAAAAATGGTTCCCCTGGGATCTGGGCGGCGGCCTGTTCAAGGCGGGAGCCACAGCCACGAAGGGAACCTATACCTACACCCATGAGGAGCTGGAGAATGCTCTTCTGAACACTGCTCTGGCAAGCCCCATCACCTGGGTGTCTCCGGACGATTCTCCGGTGGGCATGTTCGCGGGCTATGGCGGAAGGCAGAATATCACCCATACCCAGAGCACCCGGACCCTGCAGGCGCTCAGCGAGGCAGGCGTGACCGGCTTCCTTTATTCCAATACTCTGGGCAACTATGGAAATGAAGATGTGGTAAAAGCCGCCATGAAGGATTTCCTGGACGATTACCTGATGAACGAGCCCTCCGGCGTAAAGATCGTCCTGACACTGGACCAGAAGACTGCGGCTGTCAATTATCATTCTGTGGAAACAGAAAACACCCTGATTTCCCAGGACGGAGCTTATCTGATCCCGCTGGAATTCGCGGCATCGCAGCTTGGGCTGGATGCATCCGCATTCCCGGAGGATACGGAAGGCCTGACAGAGGTCGATGGTGTCCGCTATGCGAATGCAGAGGCACTGAAGACGATTACCGGAGCAACGGTAACCGAATGGCCTGATTTCGACATGGTCTCCATCGTGAAGGCCGATGCGACCCGTCCGGCTGCTTCCGCTGTCGTCGAACCGGAAAAGACCTCCACCTATGGAAGCTACAGCGGCTATGGAGATGAGGAATATGAAGGGTATGTGAGAAAGAGCTGCTATGTGGAAGTGCCCGCGTTCTACGAGGAAGCCTACGCTTCCGATCCGGATCAGAAATACTGGAAACCGGGAGATATGATAAAACTGGCAGTAGATTATGTACTTCCTGCGGATGCAGAAGGAAATGCGGCAGATGGCCCCTTCCCGGTGGTCCTGATGTGCAGCCGGGACAACCGTTTCCAGGAGGAGAACGGCAATGGCAATGGCCAGGTGGCCATCAATCTTGTAAAGCACGGTTACGCCTACATGTGCATCGCGATGCGCGGCTGCGGCGCTTCCGAGGGGATCAACAACAGCTTCTCCTCCCTGGAAAACCGTCTTGATGTCAAGTACATCATGGAAAACTGGGCTCCGCAGCAGAGCTGGTACAATGGATCCTTCGGCATGATGGGCGGCTCCAACCGGGGACTCATCCAGGGCGCTGTGGCGGCAGCGGGCGTGGAAGGGCTGAAGTGCATCACTCCGGTCGTCTGCGATATGGATTTCTATTACCAGAACTTCCCCAACGGCGTTTCCGCGGCTCTCACCGGTATGAACGGCGTTGCCAATACCACCGGGCTTTCCGGTACCAGAAAGGATGCAGAGGTCAAGAGCTACGAGGACTGGCTCGCCGAGACGAAGGTGCAGTTTACGGACGAGGATCCGGAAGGAAAGATCGCCTATGACGCCTATGTGATCCAGACCACGGAGAACATGTCCTTCAGCACGTACCTGATCCTTCCGAATATGACCCGGGATACGGAGAATGAGTTCCTGTACGGAGAAAAGGTCGAGCAGACCATTTCCCCGATGGAATATACAGACAGGATCATCGAGTCGGGAATCAAAACCCATCAGCTGGCCGGTTATTACGATTCCAATGCAACAATGCAGCTTGCTATGGCCAATACCTGGGACAGCGAAGGAACCATCGTCCTCGGACCCTGGAACCATGGCGGCGCCATTGCAGGCTCCTTCGATGAGGAGACTTATCCCAACAGCACCCTCGATGTGGCGCAGGATTATCTCCGCTGGTTCGATTACAGCCTGAAGGGCATCGACAACGGCTATGACCAGGCACCGAGATATTATTACTATGTCGTCGGAGCAGCCAAGGGCAGCGAATGGCGTTATGCAGATACCATGTCACCCGGTGATGCCTTCTATTCCGACCTCTATTTCGCACCGGAAAGCGCAGAGATCGACGTTGCTGAAACGCTCCTGCTGAACGGCGCCCAGAGCAATAACGGCAAGCTTACCATCGACCTGCCGGAAGAGGAAGCAGCCGAAACATACCGGGTCGACACAGAAGTGGCTCTGCCTGAGGATTTCAACGCTTTCAATATCAACTCCGCACTGGATATGCGGGAGACAGTGGACAGTAAGGCCCTTACCTTTACCTCCGCTCCGGTGGGAAGAGCCTTCGAGATTGTGGGTATCCCGACCATCGATCTGTATGTATCCTCCGAGGATACGGACGACTGCGATTTTATGGCATATCTGGAGCTGGTGGACGCAGATGGAACCTCCCATTATCTCTCCCGTTCCTTCGCCCGTGCTTCCCACAGGGAGATGGCAGAGAACGCGATGTGGGATTCCACGGAGGGACTGAACGGCCGCTTCCATCCCAGCACGAAAGAATCCATGGAAAAGGGTCTGGCAGAAGGTCTTTCCGAACCTGCCCATCTGGAATTCGTATTCGACCTGGTTGCTGCCACGGTAAAGGCCGGCCAGAGCCTCCGGGTGTCTGTGACATGCGCGAATATCGCCCTGGATCAGCACTATATGCTCTATGACTACAATGAGGAGACCGGAGAATATGTCCTGAAGGAAGGTGAAGCGCTTCCGGAGATCACGCTCTATACCGGCGGCGATAAGGCTTCCCGCATCAGCATCCCGGTGGTCCAGAAGAAAACCAATGTGTTTAACGGCAGCGTGACCCTGGCTGACGGAAGCTATGAAGGTCCCGGAACCATGTATCTCTTTGAGGAGAACTGGTACCTGTATTACAATGGCTGCTGGAGAAAGCTTCCTGTCGGTTCCGGACTGCAGGAATACACGGTGAAGGAAAACGCGGCTGTCTTTGAGAACGCCGGCTTCTCCTTCCTCATCGAAGGTTCCCTGATCAACAACGGAGCAGCCCAGAATTACAAAGGCGGCAGCGCAAACGCGCAGCCCTTCCCGTCGAAGTATCAGCTTCATGTGGACCATCCGCCGGTAGAAGGCGTGCATGATATGCTTTACCTGCCGACGATCATGTCCCTGGATATCGATCTTTTCACTCCGGAGGAAAGCACCGGAAGCGACCCGCTGATCGTGTTTATCCATGGATTCGGCGGAACCACCACGGTTCTTGACGACTTCCTGAATGAGGCAGTGGCCAGAGGCTATGCTGTCGCGGGCATCGACCTTCGGACTTCGCCGCCGAACTTCAGCCCGGATTTCTATCAGGATATCAAGGGCGCCGTCCGGTATCTGCGGGCGAATGCAGAGACTCTGGGCCTGGATCCGGAGAAGTTCTGCTCCTACGGACAGTCCATGGGCGGTTATACCGCCATGCTGCTGGCAATCTCCGACGGCAGTGAGTATCTGGAGGGCGTTGTCGGCGGAAACCTGGAGGTTCCCAGCGGGACCCAGGGAGGAATCATCGGCTATGCAGCCAGCGATTACCTGTATTTCGGAGCAGACCAGAGAAAGGATAATTCCGGAAATCTTCCGCTCCTGGCGTCCATGATCACCGGCGGCGACGGAGAGACCGCGCCATGCGCCCAGATGGTCGACTGGTACGGCCCGGGCAAGGGCTTCCTGATGCTCCGGAATTACATTGCGGCCCGGGATGCGGCGGAGAAGGAAGGAACTCTTGAGGAATTCCTGGCACAGGATTACACCTTCACCATCGATGAAGAGTATGTGAATTACTGGTTCCCCACCGTCACCGACGGCCTCTTTGCCAGCGGCCCGGCAGCTACGCCCGGTACCTATACCTTCAGCCATGAGGAGCTGGAGGCAGCCATCGAGCGTACGAAGCTGGCGAGCCCCTACTACTACATCGACGAGAACGATCCGCCTCTGGTTTTCTACGGAGGCTACGGCGGACGGCAGAACATCACCAACAGCCAGTCCATCCGTTCTCTTTCCGGATACCAGGATGCAGGAGCCCTCTCCTACTATGTAGGAAACTCCCTGAATAACTACGGAAAGGAATCCAGCAACCGGGCCATGTTCTGGGCTTACCTGGACAAATACTTCCCGGTTTCCGGTAATCCCGGAAGCGAAGAATAATACGGGAGGAAACTCTGGAAAGTGACCGGAAAGGACCAGCCGGAGAAGTCCTGAAAAAGTGACCGGAAGGTAACAGCCGGAAGAGGCCCCGGAGAGAAGCCTGAAAGAACAGCCGAAGAGATAATGACAGAAAAGGCACCGGGGTATTCTCCGGAATGAGAGCCTGAGAGATCAGGGCTTCAGAAGAAGAAAAAGGACTGTGAAAACGGGAGCGGCAGCTCCCGGGTTTCGCAGTCCTTTTCTGCTGCAGTTCACAGCCTCACCGGCCAGAAACTGTAACCTTTGTGATGAAACAAGGGGAGGCGATTCTGTGCCTGGCTTGTCAATTCAGCGTACAGGTGGTATTCTATAGATAGATCGAACTATGTAATCATCCTGGGATTCAGAAGGGAAGACGACTATGGCAGTTATGGCGATCAAGGCAGGCGCAACAAAAGATATGACAACGGGCTCGATTCTGAAGCAGCTGATTCAGTTTTCTCTGCCCCTGATGCTGGGAAATGTTTTCCAGATGCTTTATAACACGGTGGACTCCATTGTTGTTGGCAACTTTGTGGGAAAGGAGGCTCTGGCCGCCGTCGGTTCCACATCCATGATCGTCAACATGCTGGTGTTCTTCTTTAACGGTTTTTCCGTAGGCGCCGGCGTTGTCATCGGAAACTATTTCGGCGCGAAGGAAAAGGAAAGACTGCATACCGCCGTGGAGACGACCATGGCCGTTTCCTTCCTGCTGTGCATCCTGTTTTCCATCATCGGGTATCTGGGAGTGGATTTCATGCTCCGGTTCATGGCCACTCCGGAGGATGTCTTTGCGGATGCATCCACCTATCTTCACATTTATTTCGTGGGATTTGCCGGGCTTCTGATCTACAATATAGGGAGCGGCATCCTGCGGGCGGTGGGCAACACAACCCTGCCCCTTATATTCCTGATCATCACCAGCGTGATGAATATTATCCTGGACCTTCTGTTTGTCATAGGCTTTCATGCGGGAATCGCCGGCGTTGCTTATGCCACGATCCTCTCCCAGTTTGTATCCGCAGTGCTGACACTGATTCTCCTTACCAGGTCAAAGGATATCTACCGGCTGGTGTGGAAGGATCTTGCCATCGATGCCGCTACCCTGAAGAAGATCTTTTCCGTAGGACTTCCGGCAGCGATCCAGTCGGTCATTACCGCTTTCTCCAACATTTTCGTGCAGTCCTATATCAACCATTTCGGTTCCGGCTGCATGGCCGGGTGGAGCAGCTACAACAAGCTGGATATGTTTATCATGCTGCCCATGCAGAGCTTTGCCATGGCCGCCACCACCTTTGTCAGCCAGAATATCGGAGCCGGCCAGGTGAAACGCGCCAACAAGGGGACAAAGACGGCCATCCTGCTCTCGGTCGCCACCACCTTCCTGATCGCTGTGGCACTCTTTATATTTGCGGCGCCTGCTGTCAGGCTGTTTTCCAAGGATACCTCGGTGATCGAATTTGGCGCTCTGTTCCTGCGGACCAATGTATTTTTCCTTCTGGCCAACTGCGTGAACCACACTCTGGCCGGGGCGCTCCGGGGACGCGGGGACTCCACCGGTCCCATGTTCATCATGCTGATTTCCTTTGTGGCTATCCGGCAGATCTATCTGTTCGTGGTCACCCGCTTCGTCGCCAACACTCCCAGGCTGGTGGGCTTCGGTTATCCCGTAGGCTGGATGGTCTGCATGGTCCTGGAGGTCACCTACTTCTATTACCGCTGGGCACGAAAAGCCGAAGCCGTCTAAGGCTGCACCTGTTCCTTCTCCAGCTTCACCCGGAAGGCAATACTGCGCGAGGTTCCCAGGTCATCAAACAGGATCTGGTAGGCACCGCGCTCCAGGTCCAGCTCCTGCACGGTTCCGGCGCCGAATACCTTGTGGCGTACCCGGTCTCCTGCACAGAAAAGCTCCTTGTTGTCCGGAAACAGGAACTGCTGGCAGCGGACATATTCCAGGGTGCTTCTGACCAGATTTTCCGATGGTTCTCTGTCATAGGTGATCAGCCCCTGATCCACATCCAGGAGGAAACGGGAGGGATAACGTTCGGATCCGTCGAAATTCCGGCCCTCCGCTTCGGAAAGGAAGAGCGCTTTTTCTGCCCGGGTCATGGCGACATAACAGAGCCTTCTTTCCTCCTCCATGCCCTCCAGGGTCTGGGTCTTCCGGGTGGGAAAAATCCCTTCGTTCATGCCGCAGAGGAAAACATAGGGGAATTCCAGCCCCTTGGCTGTATGAACGGTCATCAGCTTCACCTTGTCGCCGGTATCCTCTGCATCCGTGTTGGTGAACAGGGCGGCATGCTGAAGATAATCCGGCAGGCTTGCCTCTTCCCCGCAGCTCACCTCATATTCGTAAATACTCTGTTTCAGCTCTGCCAGATTGTCCAGCCGTTCCTGGCTGCCTTCTGTGCGGAGCATTTTTTCATATCCGGATGCGTTCAGAAGGGCCGAAAACACATCCGAGACAGGCCTGTTTTCATATTCTGCGGAAAACCGTTCGATCAGGCTGACAAACTCTGCCGCTTTCGTGCCGGCAAAAAGCGCATTGTCCAGATTCGCCTTCAGGACTTCGTAAAGGGAAGGCGGCTCGGAAAGCAGCGGTGCTTCGACGGATGCGGGAACCTCCGCCTCCTGTTCCATCCGGCGGTTTTCCAGCTCCTGCAGCTTCTCCTCCAGGAATTTCATCCGCTTCTCCCCCATGTTCCGCCTGGGCGTGTTGCATACCCGCCGGAAAGAAAGGTCATCCTTGTATACCACCATCCGCATGTAGGAAAGGGCGTCCTTGATTTCCATCCTGTCGAAAAACTGCACTCCGCTGTAAATGGTATAAGGGATTTTCTGCTTCAGGAAAACATCCTCTATATTTCTGGTGACATAATGGGCCCGGTACAGGACGGTCATATTCTTCAGGGGGACACCTGCCTCCTGCAGCTCCCTGATCTTTCCGGCGATCCATTCTGCTTCCTTCGCGCCGTTTTCCCCATGATGGCACAGAACCGCCTCCCCGTCCGGCAGGACCGGAAGAAGATCCTTTTTGATCCGCATGGTGTTTTTTGAGATCAGGGAATTGGCGGCTGCCAGGATCTGGGGCGTAGAGCGGTAATTCTGCGTCATGAAGATGGTCTTCACATTGGGAAAATTCTGGTCGAATTTCAGGAGATATTTCACATCCGCGCCTCTCCAGGTATAGATGGTCTGGTCCGGATCCCCCACAATGAACAGATTCCCGTGATGAGCGCACAGGACCTCCATCAGATGGTACTGCAGGGCATCGATATCCTGAAACTCATCGATCATGATATATTCCAGCCGCTTCTGCCATTTCAGGCGGATTTCTTCGTTCTGCTCAAATATATACAGGCTGAATTTGATCAGATCGTTGTAATCCAGCCCGAAGCACTTCTTTTCCTGATACAGGTATCCGTAAAAAATGATATCTCTGGGCTCCTTCGCCGCCAGATACTTCTCTTTCAGGGTATCCAGGGACAGATTGATCATATCCATATAGTAGTCCGGAATCTCCAGGCATTTCCGGATCTCGATCATATCCCGCGCCTTCTGGAAGGTCATGTTCCGGAGAGTCAGGCCTCTTTCCTCGTAAATGATCTTCAGCATTTCATTGATATCGGAATTGTCCAGCACCAGAAAGCTTCTGGGATACTGGACCGCGTAGGAGTCCTCCTGCAGGACCGAGACGCAGAAGCCGTGGAAGGTATTGATATAGCCGGTATCATTGTCTCCGGTCAGGTTGTGGATCCGCTGGCGCATTTCATTGGCGGATTTGTTGGTGAAGGTAACACACAGGATATTCCCCGGCAGGATTCCCAGCTCGTTCACAAGATATGCGAACCGATGAGACAATGCTCTTGTCTTGCCGGAACCTGCCCCTGCAATCACCCGCACGAACCCCTCTGTGGCAGTTACGGCGCTTTTCTGCGCTTCATTCAGGTTTTCAAACAGATCCGGCATAGGGGCCTCCTTCTTCTTCCCGGGATACTGACGATCATTTCAGCTTCCTGGCGCTGGCATATAGTACTGCAATCATTATATGATACGAACATATGTTTTGCAAGAGGCAGATCAGGAGCGCCGTCGTTACAGTCCCCAGCCGCTGCAGTTCACGGTTTCGCCGGCTGGGGACGGATGTGTTTTCGGCGTCTGGCGGCTCTTCTGCAGTCCTTATTCAGTCCTCTACATCGAAGGCCTCCAGGCCTTTTTTGGAGATGTTCCTTGTATCGCCGTGCTTTACGAACAGCATCGTCAGAAGGGCGACGAGGGAAAAGGCAGCGGAATAGGGGAACAGGGAGTGGTATCCTGCCCGGTTCAGAAGAAAACCGGCCAGAACCGGCGTCACGATCTGCGCAGACATGCTGAAGGCATAATAATATCCCGTGAATTTCCCGATATCCTGGTCCTTGCACATTTCCAGGACCATGGGCAGGGAATTCACGTTGATGGCAGCCCAGGAAAAACCGATCACGCAGAACAGCGCGTAAAGCGCCGGATGAAAGCTGTTTCTGGCGGCAGAGTACAGGAACATCGAAAAAAAGCTTGCGCACAGGAGGGCTACGCCGAGCAGGATCGTTTTCTTCCGGCCGATCTTTGAAGCGATGGCTGCCACCGGCATATAGGAAAGAATGGCGCCTCCTGTCGCGATGGTAAGGCACAATGAAGCGCTTCCGATTCCCATGCCCCAGGATTTCTGGGCGTAGACCGTGAACCAGGTTTCCACGGCGTTATATCCGGTGAACCAGAAAAAAACCGACAGGAGAAGGAAAAGGAGGCTGCGTTTTATGTGCGGAGAAACGGAGGAAGCGGCAGCTTTTTCTTCTTCAGCATCGTATTTTTCGTTGAAGGACCGGGCTTCCCGGGCCAGCCTGTTCTCGTCGATGGTGAAAAGGACAATGAACAGGGCGATGATCATGATCGCAGCGATGAACAGAAAAAGGGGAAAATAATCGACATGCGCTGCTCCCCGGGTTCTGGATTCCGGATACAGGACAGCTGCAATGATCAGATACACAATCCCGCCGATGGCGCCCATCAGATTGATCACCGCATTGCCTCTGCTGCGGAGCGGTTTCGGGGTAACGTCCGGCATCAGCGCGACGGCCGGACTGCGGTAGGTGCCCATGGAAAACAGAAGCAGGCACAGGACCGCCACAAAGAGAACCATCAGGATTCCTGCGGGAGACGCCGCATACCGGTTATCCAGGAACGGCAGGAACATCATCAGGATGACAGACAGAATCGTCCCTGCCAGTATGTAGGGCTTTCTTTTTCCCAGGGAAGAGGTGCACCGGTCCGAAAGGTTTCCGAAAAAGGGCAGGAGAAATACCGCGAAAACATTGTCGGCCGCCATGATCATTCCGGACCAGGTTTCACTCATTTGGAAGGTATTGGTGAGCATCAGCGGGATGACATTGTTGTACATCTGCCAGAAGGCGCAGATTGCCAGAAAAGCAAATCCAATTCGGACGGTCTGTCCATATTTCAGTTTCATAACGGCTCCTTTCTCTGTCAGCAACGGGAATCTGAACGGTTCTTCCGCAGGGAATCAGACGCCGGAGAACGATCAGAAGGGTTTTTCACTGCTATCATCTTATCATTGCCGGAGAAGTTTGTCCACAAGGAGGGAACACAGGGGAACACAGGGGGAACACAGGGGGACGGTCCTTT
>JAFOJB010000332.1 GCA_017420455.1 Blautia sp. | reverse complement strand
GTGCATATCCTGGACGGCAGGATCCCTCACAGCATTCTGTTAGAGATCTTTACAAAGAAAGGAATCGGGACAGCTATTCTTGCGGACGATAATCCAGATTGAAAGGACAGAAAAAAATGGACATGAAGGAACAGATTCAGAAAGCGGAGGAAAGTATTCTACATACTTATAACCGTTTTCCCGTGGTCTTCGAAAAGGGAAATGGCGTTTTTCTTTATGATACAGAGGGAAAGGAATATCTGGATTTTGCCGCCGGCATCGCGGTGAATTCCCTGGGGTACCATTATCCCGGTTATGATGAAGCTCTGATCAGCCAGGTGAAGAAGCTGACGCATATTTCCAATCTGTATTATACGGAGCCCATCATCGAAGCCGGCAGAAAGCTGGTGGAAAAAAGCAGACTGGCGAAAGCCTTCTTTACCAACAGCGGCGCGGAGGCCATTGAAGGGGCGCTGAAGGCCGCGAAAAAATATGCATATACAAGGGACGGACATGCAGGACACGAGATCATTGCCATGCGCCATTCCTTCCACGGAAGAACCGTAGGCGCTCTTTCGGTAACGGGAAATGCCCATTATCAGGAGCCCTTCGAGCCGCTGATGGGCGGGGTGCGTTTCGCGGATTTTAACGATCTGGACAGTGTAAAGGCCCTTGTCACGGATAAGACCTGCGCTGTGATTACAGAGACAGTGCAGGGAGAAGGCGGGATCTATCCGGCGAAAAAGGAATTCCTGGAAGGGCTTCGCGCTCTCTGCGATGAAAAGGATATCCTGCTGATCCTGGATGAGATTCAGTGCGGAATGGGACGGACAGGGGAATATTTTGCCTGGCAGAATTACGGGGTTGCCCCGGATATCATGACCACGGCCAAGGCCCTTGGGTGCGGCGTCCCGGTGGGGGCTTTTGTCCTTGGAGAAAAGGCGGCAGCCTCTTCTCTGATGTCGGGAGACCACGGAACCACTTATGGCGGAAACCCTCTGGCCTGCGCCGCGGTGAGCACGGTATTTGACCTGTATGAGAATAACCATATCCTTGCGCATGTGAAAGAGATTTCCGCCTATCTGGAAAAGCGTCTGGAGGAGCTGGCAGAGAAATCCCCCTATGTTGTGGAAAGAAGGGGAATGGGTCTGATGCAGGGGCTTCAGATCACAGGAAAGCCTGTGGGAGAGGTGGTAAAGAAGGCCCTGGAGGCAGGGCTTGTCGTTATTTCCGCAGGCAGCGATGTACTTCGCTTTGTTCCTCCCCTCATCATCCGGGAGGAGCATGTAGACCAGATGAGCAGCATTCTGGAAGGAATCCTTCTGGATTAAAGAATACTTTGCTTTGAAAGATAACTTTGTTGAAAACACAGGCAGTCCCCGGCCGCACTGGCCGGGGACTGCCTGTGTTTTCGGCGTTTACCGGCCGGTGCGGCCGCGAAGTGTAGCCAAACGTGTAACAATTTTTTATTCTGTACGCAATTTCTATTGCAAAACAAGAAATCTTTCGTTAAAATATACTCAGGTTTGTTTTGAGCAGGGGCTTCCTTAAAACAGAAAGGAAGTGTCCACAGACCATATGAATTGTAATATATTAAATATTTGTTTTCTGGCTGCTCTTTTTTCGCTGGCAGCCACCGGGTGCGGGAAAACGGACAGGTTCGCAGACAGTGTCCTTATTGAATCAACGCAGAGCGAAGAACAGATCACCGGCCCGGATGGCGATGCTGCCATGGCAGCTCCGGATGAGCCGCCCGCCCTTTCAGATCCGGATGGCTTTGCCGCTTTTTCAGATTCCTCCGGAGGATTTCCCGCCGAAGGTGAGCCTGCAGTGCCGCAGGAAGAGGCGGGGACACCGGAGATTTATGTGGATATCATGGGCGCTGTAAATTCTCCCGGGGTATATTGCCTGAAGGAAGGCAGCAGGGTATTCGAGGGAATCGAGATGGCCGGAGGCTTTCGGGAAGATGCGGCCGTCTGGAGCCTGAACAAGGCCGAACCGCTGTACGATGGGCAGTGCCTGTACGTGCTCTCCGAGGAAGAAGCCGCCGGAGAAGGCCTTACAGTGTCCGATTTTTATCCTGTCCCTTTTTCGGAGAGGAAAACGAAGGAGAGCGCCGCGCAGGGACAGCCTGCGGATGAGTTGTGCGCGCCGGCAGCCGGAATCGATCGTAACCGGGCTTCCCTGGAGGATCTTTGTACATTACCCGGGATCGGAAAAACGAAAGCAGAGGCCATCCTCGCATACCGGCAGGAGCACGGAGCCTTTCATTCCATTGAGGAGATCATGGAAGTGGAAGGGATCAAAGAAGGAATATTTAATAGTATTAAAGATGATATATATATCGAAGGATCATAAAGAAGAAGGAGATACAGATGAGTAAAAGGGTACTGGTTGTGGATGATGAAAAGCTGATCGTAAAAGGAATCCGGTTCAGCCTGGAACAGGATGGCATGGATGTGGATTCTGCTTACGATGGGGAAGAAGCGTTGGAGATGGCGAAGAATACGAAGTATGATATCATACTTCTGGACCTGATGCTTCCGAAGATGGACGGTCTGGAGGTCTGCCAGCAGATCCGGGATTTTTCCAACGTTCCCATAGTCATGCTTACAGCCAAAGGGGAAGATATGGACAAGATCATGGGCCTGGAGTACGGTGCGGACGACTATATCACCAAGCCCTTCAATATTCTGGAGGTGAAGGCCCGGATCAAAGCGATCATGCGCCGTGCCGGAAGCGACCACGAGGAAAAGGAAAAGGCCAGGACACTGGAGGTAGGGGATCTGCGGATGGACTGCGAAGGCCGCCGGGTTTTCATCGCAGGGAAGGAGATCAACCTGACAGCCAAGGAATTAGATGTCCTGGAGCTTCTGGTGACGAATCCCAACAAGGTTTACAGCAGGGAAAATCTTCTGAATATCGTATGG
>JAFOJB010000331.1 GCA_017420455.1 Blautia sp. | reverse complement strand
TTTTTGAATATGCAAAATCAAGGACGCTGGATCAGGAATCTCCTCTTGCTTCCAGGATGCGCCCGAAAACGCTGGAGGAGGTAGTGGGGCAGCAGCATATCGTCGGAAAGGACAAGCTGCTATACCGCGCCATCAAGGCGGATAAGCTTACCTCCGTGATCTTCTATGGCCCTCCGGGTACGGGAAAAACGACACTGGCAAAGGTAGTAGCCAATACCACCAGCGCTGAATTCGTGCAGATCAACGCCACTTCCGCGGGGAAAAAGGACATGGAGGATGTGGTGAAGGCGGCTAAGGATTCCCTGGGAATGTATCAGAAAAAAACGATCCTTTTTATCGATGAGATCCATCGTTTCAACAAGGGGCAGCAGGATTATCTGCTGCCCTTTGTAGAAGACGGGACGGTGATCCTCATCGGCGCTACAACGGAAAACCCGTATTTCGAGGTGAACGGAGCGCTTCTGTCAAGATCCATCATTTTTGAGCTCCTGCCTCTGTCGAACCGGGAAATCGAGGAGCTTCTTACCCGGGCGGTGACGGATCCGGTCAGAGGTCTTGGAAGCTATCGGGCAGAGATAACCCCGGAAGCGCTGGAATTTCTTGCCGATATGGCGGGAGGGGATGCAAGAGCAGCTCTGAATGCCCTGGAACTGGGGGTTCTCACAACCGCCAGGAGCGAGGACGGCAGGATCCATATCACTCTTGATGTGGCGTCCGAATGTATCCAGAAAAGGGTGATCCGTTATGACAAGAAGGGGGACAACCATTACGATATCATCTCCGCCTTTATCAAAAGCATGCGGGGGTCCGACCCGGACGCGGCGGTCTATTACCTTGCGAAAATGCTCTACGCAGGAGAGGATGTGAAGTTCATCGCCAGGAGGATGATGATCCTGGCCTCCGAGGATATCGGAAACGCCGATCCCCAGGCTCTGTGCCTTGCCTCTGCCGCCGCCCAGGCGGTGGAGAGAGTCGGAATGCCGGAATCTCAGATCATCCTGGCCCAGGCGGCCGCCTATCTTGCCTGCGCTCCAAAGAGCAACGCTGCTGTCAACGCCATCTTTGCCGCCATGGAGTCCGTGAAAAGAACCAGGACAACGGTACCCGTCCATCTGCAGGACGCCCACTATGGAGGGCATGAAAAGCTCGGCCATGGGATCGGCTACAAATATGCCCATGACTATCCGGACCATTATGTCAGGCAGCAATATCTCCCCTCCGAGATCGAAGGGGAAGTATTCTACCAGCCCGGCGACCTGGGTTACGAGAAACAGATGAAGGCATGGCTGGACAGGCTCCGGCGGGAAGACTGAGCCTGTCGGCCTGTACCTGTTCATGGCCTGACCGGCTCATCAGAGCAGTTCCTCCATCAGCTTATTATAAACCTGCTGGTTCCGGAAGGCCCAGTTCTGGCAGATCGCTTTGGCCGTTTCCACTGTGGGAACGGTCATTTTTATTTCCAGGATACAGTTCTTATCTTCCTGGATCTGGCAGTGGACCAGAAAGTCCGTTTCATTTCTGATGATATCGGACGTGGCCAGGACATGGCCTTTCTCATCCAGACCTTCCTCCCGGAGATAGTCCAGCAGCCGCTTTTTCAGCATATCCGGAAGATCCTTCTCAAAATAGGAAAGAGTGCTCTTTCCCTCTTCCGTGATCGTATAGAACGACTTTGTCGCCTGCGTTTCCAGGAGGATCAGACCCGTCTGCGTCAGCTCGGTGATCGCCTGCTGAAGCTCGAAATAGTTGATATCCAGCTGATCCAGCACATATTCCGAGATCTGGCTGGTGGAAAGCGCATCCGACGAATTCTTTAAAAGATACAGAACGATCAGTTTATAGGTAATATTTTCTGTCTTCAATAAAGGACCTCCTGAATCATCATATTCATAATGCCTTCTGCACTGGAAGCATAAAAGATTCCCGGTCCGGAACAGGATATTCAGCTGCCGGACCAGAGTCTTCCCTGGAAAGCGCCGCGGACCTTCATCTCGTGATGAAGAAGGTTCAGCACTTCCCGTTTTCTTTGAGCCCAGAGAGGAGCAAGCAGAAGCGAAGAGGGCCCGTCTCCCGTCAGCCTGTGGATCACAAGGGAGGGGCGAAGATGCTCCAGACAGTCGATCACCAGGGAAATATACTCTTCTCTGGAAAATACATGGAATCCCCTGTTCAGATAATCCGAAGCCAGGTCGGTACCGCGAAGGACATGGAGAAGCTGAAGCTTGATCCCCTGAATATCCTGCCGGTTAAGATATGCCATCGTCTCCAGAATCCGCCCGGTATCCTCGCCGGGCAGGCCCAGGATCGTATGGACGACACATTCGATGTCCTGTTCCCGGAGCGCCGAAACCGCTGCCTCAAAACAGGAAAGAGGATAGCCGCGGCGGATATAAAGGGCGGTATCCTCATGGATCGTCTGAAGCCCGAGTTCCACCCACACGGGTTTCCGGCGGTTCAGTTCCGCAAGAAGAGAGACCACCTCCGGTCCCAGACAGTCCGGTCTGGTCCCGACAGACAGACCGACGATTCCGGGATGGGAGATGGCCTCCGTAAAGATCTTCCGAAGGTAAGGGACAGGAGCATAGGTATTGGTATATGCCTGAAAATATGCGATGAAGCTGTGAATCGGCCGTTTTTCACGGAGGATGCCGATCTGGGCATCGATCTGCGCAGTAATGGAAAGATTCCTGTCTCCGGCGAAATCCCCGCTTCCGCCGGCGCTGCAGAAGATACAGCCCCCGTATCCGATGGTGCCGTCCCGGTTCGGGCAGCTCATCCCTCCGTTCAATGTCACCTTATAGACTTTTTCCCCGAAACGCTCCCGCAGCATAAAGTCCAGGGAATGGTAGGGCTTTTTGTTCCAGGAAGAAACCGTTTCCATGAAAGCTTACTCCTGTGCACCTTTGTCCGGAGCGTCGTCAGTTCTCTGTTCTGCTGATCCTGAAGGGTCCGGAACTTCCACATTGTCTTTGCCTTCTGTGACTTCTGCGGCTTCTGCTTCTCCGGCAGCATCAGACGCATCTGCAGTTTCCGCATCGTCCGGGATTTCCTGAATTTCCGGAGTTTCCGTACCATCGGAAGGAACAGAAGCCTGTGACTGGCTCCCGAACTTTTCCGCAAAGGAAAAAGGAACCGGGGCTTCCGTCTGGGATGCGGCAAAGGTATCTGTTTCCGCCTCTTCCGGCTCCGCAGGAATATAGTTATCGAAAATCTTCACGAGGAAGAAGGATTTGCAGTAAGCCACAGTCGCTCCGCCAAGCAGGATCAGGAAAAGAAGAAACATGGACTGCATCTCGGCGGAAGGGATCAGAAGCAGAAGAATGATGGGGGCTGCCGTGATCAGGATCATCAGCGCTGTATAGGGAAGATGCCGGATTCCCATGAGCAGCGCGTTGGTGAAGGTGTTTTTCACCGTATTATAGAACTTGGCCAGCAGCGGGTGGATATAGATGAAGATCAACAGGTAAAAAACGGCCATCATCATAAAGATGACATGCAGTACCGAAGACATCGTCCCCTGAAGAGAATTTCTCACAATGGAAAAATCCATGGCGAGTACTGCGCCGGAGATCACCATGATCAGCGTAATGGGAATGCTCTGTTTAAAATTCTGTCTGAAGGCATGAAAATATCCTTTTACAATATAGGACTCCTCGTCCCGCACCATTTTGAGGGTAACATAGTACATGGAGGAGATGGAAGCACCGATAGTGATGATGGGAAGACAACAGACAATACAAAGTCGGCGCGCCTACACGCCGAGAAGGCAGAGGCGACTCAAACGACCTCGTGATGCTTGACGAGATA
>JAFOJB010000330.1 GCA_017420455.1 Blautia sp. | reverse complement strand
CTTCCGAAAGCTGCGCAGAACAAATTCAAATCTGCAAGGCGGCGGAAGGAAGCGATGCGGGCATCGCTGACTGACAACAACGCAGTCAGATTTGGATTTGGGCAAGCAGAATTCGGAAGTTATTTGTGTACAGTGCCTAAGGTCTTTTTCGGCAGCTTTTATGGATTGAGACAGTTATTACCGGATCAATCCCAAGTTAAAGTGAAGGGGTATAATGTATGACAGCAAAACAGAAAATCCTGATTGTGGATGACGACAGCAACATAGCAGAACTTATTGCCCTGTATCTTACCAAGGAATGCTTTGAGACCAGAATCGTAAACGACGGAGAGGCCGCCATCCGTGAGTTCCAGTCCTTTCACCCGGACCTCATTTTGCTTGACCTGATGCTTCCGGGTATGGATGGTTACCAGGTTTGCCGGGAAATCCGGCATATTTCCAATGTCCCTATTATCATGCTGTCCGCCAAAACAGATACCTTTGACAAGGTTCTCGGCCTGGAGCTGGGGGCGGACGACTACATGATCAAACCTTTCGATTCCAAGGAACTCGTGGCAAGAGTTCGGGCTGTGCTCAGAAGATTCCAGGTGAAGACTGCTGTCTCCGGCAGTGAAGAAAAATGCGTCCGTTATCCGGATCTTACCATCAATCTGACAAACTATTCGGTAACATATATGGGGAAGCAGGTAGACATGCCGCCCAAGGAGCTGGAGCTTTTATATTTTCTGGCTGCTTCTCCCAACCAGGTGTTTACCAGAGAACAGCTTCTGGATCATATCTGGGGATATGAATATATAGGGGATACACGGACCGTAGATGTGCATATCAAACGGCTTCGTGAAAAGATCAAGGATCACCCCCGGTGGTCTTTGTCCACCGTCTGGGGGATTGGTTATAAATTTGAGGTAAAATCTAAATGAAAAATGCCGTCTGGGCAAAAATCGTTTTTTTCACGATCGTTCTTGGCCTGACCGGAATCCTTTTTTTCAGCGCTTCCGGCATGTATCTCATCGAAGGAAAGCTGACAGACACCATCGGAGAGCAGTATTACAGGGAAACCGTGCGCATAGCGAAGTCATCTTCACTGTCCGAAGAATCCGTGGAAGATACCAGTGAAGCCTTCCGGCTCGCCTCCGAATTCGCTTCCGAGTTCCAGCAATGTATGATCTGGCATACTGACAGAGACGGCCGCCTGATCGAACCTTCCGGGGACAGCGTTCCCGGTTTCCGGAGCGAGTATGTACTGCTCCTGTACCAGGAGCTGCAGGAAGAGGAGGTCCATTTTCAGGTCAGCAATTTCTACGACTGCTTTGAGGAGGACTGGATCAATATCGTCACGCCTGTCCTGTCCGGAGAGGCTGTTTCCGGCTATATCGTAGTCCACTATCCCATGGAAAGGATCTATCGCTACCGGGATTCCTTTCATAGTATCATGCTCCTTCTGCTGAACCTCTGTTATTGTCTGGGGCTGGTTCCCCTTTTTCTTTACAGGGGCCAGATCTGCACGCCGCTGCAGAATGTGATCGACGGAGTGGCCAGGTACAGCACAGGCGATTATTCCTCCCGGATCCCTGCCGGCCAGGACAGGAATATCGGATATCTTGGTTCCTCCCTCAATTACCTCGCGGATCAGCTGGACCGTACGGGAAAATATCAAAGACAGCTTATTTCCAATGTTTCCCATGATTTCCGCTCACCCCTTACCTCGATCAAGGGTTACGTTTCTGCCATGCTGGACGGCACCATAGCGCCGGATGACCGGGAGAAGTATCTGCAGATCATCCTGCATGAAACAGAACGTCTGGAAAAACTCACCCAGAATCTCCAGGCTCTGGAAGCTCTGGAGGTGGACAAGAAAATGCTGCATTATTCGGTCTTCGATATCAAGGAGATCCTGTATGCGGTGCAGGAATTTTTCTCCGGCCCGTGCCGGCAGAAGCAGCTGCAGGTCAGCCTGCGGCTTCCCCCTTCTCCGCTCATGGTTTCGGCGGACAGAGAAAAGATCCAGCAGGTGGTCTATAATCTGATGGATAACGCCATCAAATTCAGTCCGCCTTTTTCCATGATCTTCATGGAGGCTTATGAGCAGAATGAACGGGTCTTCGTCACTGTCAAGGATCAGGGCATCGGAATCCCTGCTTCCTCGATCGGCAAGATCTGGAACCGTTTCTACAAGGAGGATAATTCCCGCGGAAAAGACCAGATGGGTTCCGGCCTCGGCCTTTCTATTGTCAAGGAGATCATTGCCGCCCACGATGAGCACATCAATGTGATCAGCACAGAGGGGATCGGAACTGAATTCATTTTCACATTAAAAAAGGCCGCCGTGTCATGACACGGCGGCTTTTTCCGGTACCGCATTCCTTATGATCTGCGGTACCGGTCTGCATATCACTTCCCACATAACGCAGCGCCGATGCGCTTCTGTCATGTTCCTTCAAACTTCCTGAGTTTCCCCTGCAGGCACATTCCCCGGAATTCCTGCTGGCGCAGCGCTTCGTAAAGTACGATCGCCACGGAATTCGCGAGATTCAGCGACCGGGTATCCCCGAGCATGGGAATCCGGATGCAGGTATCCGGATGCTGCACCAGTATCTCTTCCGGAATCCCTGCGCTTTCCTTGCCGAACATCAGGAAGCTTTCATCTTCATATTGCAGATCTGAATAAACGTTTTTACCCTTTGTGGTGGCGTAATAGACCCTTGCATGCGGGTTTTTCTCCAGAAAATCCCTGTAATTCAGATATCTTCTTACGTCCAGATCCGCCCAGTAATCCATCCCCGAACGTTTTATGGCTTTCTCACTGAGATGAAACCCCAATGGCTCGATCAGGTGGAGCCTTGCTCCTGTCGCAGCGCAGGTACGGCCGATATTCCCGGTATTGGACGGAATCTCCGGTTCCAGTAGTACAATATTCATTGCCATTTTTATACCATCCCTGCCTGATTTCTTATTTTTTCCAGTTCATCCGGTCCAGGTCTGTCCAGGTACCGCCGGATGGAAGCGCTGAACAGAAGCTTGTCATTCCCGGCCTTTGCATTTCCGATGACCATGGATGCGATTCCTTTCCGGCGCAGGGCACTGCAAAGCTCGGCTCCTCTTTGTGTACCGCAGAGGATGGAGCCCTCCGAAAACAGTCCATAAGGATCCAGATTAAAGATCTCGCAGATTTCGATGGTCTCCTGGCGAATGGGCACCTTTCTGAGATCCACCTCACATCCCAGCTCCGATGCCAGAGATACCTTCCACAGCCCGGCAAGGAATCCCCCCTCTCCCAGGGGGAGAGTACACAGGCTTCCTTTCTCCCGCGCGGTCAGAAGCGCAGCTTCTGCTCTTTTTCTCAGGTCCTCCCTTTCGCCGTTTTCCCGCAGAAGGGACGCGCCGCGCAGAAATCCCGGCGAGAAGAAACGCCGGAGGACTTCCTGCCGTTCCTCTATGACAGCGCAGACGCCCGCGTCTCCCACAGTTCCGGCGACGACCAGATCACATCCCGCCAGAAGGCGGCCCTGTACCTCTTCCTGAAGCGCCATCAGTACCTTCGGTCCCGGCCTCATTCTTTTACAGAAGGAAGGAAAGGGCGGTGGGCACTACCATCGCAAGGACCAGAATAACGATGATCACTGCTGTGATGATTTTGGTTTTCTTTGGATCAAACATGTTTT
>JAFOJB010000329.1 GCA_017420455.1 Blautia sp. | reverse complement strand
TCTTCTTTCCACTGCCAGCAGTACTCCAGGAATTTTTCCCGGCCGATCTGCGCCTTGTCGATGCCCTTGGATTTCAGTTCATTCGTAACCCGCACTTCCGTGGCGATCGCGGCATGGTCCGTTCCCGGCTGCCAGAGGGCTTCATAGCCCTGCATTCTCCTGAACCGGATCAGGATATCCTGCATGGTCTCGTCCAGGGCATGGCCCATGTGCAGCTGACCGGTGACATTGGGGGGCGGCATTACGATGGTGAAGGGTTTCTTGTCGGGATTGACCTTCGCGTGGAAGTATCCGTTATCCATCCATTTTTGATAGAGACGTTCCTCGATCCCGCTGGGATCGTAGGTTTTTGCCAGTTCTTTGCTCATTATGAACCTCCATTGTTTCAGACTGTCTTATAGAATAAGAAAAATCTGAGCGCTTGTCAAGAGCAGGCAGAGCTTATTCCTTCGAGATCGCCTCTGCGCTGCTGGAACCGATGCGCGAGCATCCTGCCGCAAGATAGCTTTCTGCATCCACGCGGGTACGGATTCCGCCTGCCGCCTTGATCTTTACATCAGGCCCGATATTGGCAGCGAACAGCTGTACATCCGGAAGGGTCGCTCCGGCAGTGCCAAATCCCGTGGAGGTTTTGATGAAATCAGCGCCGGCGTCCGTCACGATCTGGCAGAGACGGATCTTCTCTTCCTCGGTAAGATAACAGGTCTCGATGATCACCTTCAGGATCTTTCCTTTGCTGGCTTCCCGAAGGGCACGGATATCCTGTTCCACATAATCGTATTCCCCGTTCTTTACCGCGCAGATATTGATCACCATGTCGATTTCCTCAGCTCCATCCTCAATGGCCTTTTTTGTCTCCGCCACCTTGGCTTCGGTGCAGGAATAGCCTAGCGGGAAGCCCACTACGGTACAGATGGTGATCTCCGGGAAATTCTTATGGATTCTTTCTATATAATAAGGGGGTACGCAGACAGAAGCGGTATGGAACTCCATGACCTCCCTGCAAAGCTTCTCAATGTCCTCCCAGGTGGCGAAGGCCTTCAGCTGAGTATGGTCGATATGGCTTAAAATTTCCTGTGTCGTCATGATAAAATCTCCTCTCTTATCTTTAAATGAATGTCCATGGTTTCCGTTTTTTCAGTCGGCCAGATCCTTTCCGGTAAAGGAAAGGGGAAGGATCTCCTCCAGTGTAAAAACCCTGTAATCCTCCGTATTCTTTCCGAGGATGATCTCGAACGTACCGGGATCACAGAATTCCGCCATCACCTGCCTGCAGATCCCGCAGGGAGCGCAGAGTTCAAATTCCGTCTCAGAGTTTTTCTTCCCTACTACCGCGATCGCCTGGAATTCCCGTTTTCCATCATAGACCGCTTTAAAAATGGCGGTACGCTCCGCGCAGTTGGTCGCCCCCAGAGATGCATTCTCTATATTGCAGCCCTGATATACCGTGCCATCCTTGCAGAGAAGTGCCGCTCCTACCTGAAAATCCGAATATGGCGCATAGGATCTCTTCTGCGCATCGAAGGCAAGCTTCAGCAATTCACTTTTATCCATTCCTTCATCTCCTCCTTAAACGCATGCTTTTTGTTTCACTCAATCGCCTTTTTGCCGTTTCCGTTTCAATCCGGCCTTTTATTGCCGTTTCCGTTCAGACCTCCGGCGGGTTGAGACTGAATGTGTTTTCAAGGTGCCTGTTGACTTTCCCGTATGAAGCGCTTATGATTCTATATTGACCGCAATTTGTATTTTTGTCAACCATAAACTCCGAGGAAAGAATACACTATGTCAGAGCAGAACCTCCTTTCTCTCCCGGAAGAATTTGTCTCCGAAATGAAGGCTCTTCTTCCGGAAGAATATCCTTCTTTTCTGGAAAGCTTCCAAAAGCCCCGTACCTATGGCCTTCGTGTCAATACCTCCAGAATCTCCTGCGAGGAATTCGAAAGAATATGCCCCTTTCCCATCAGAAGGATCCCCTGGGTTTCCAACGGGTATTTCTATGACGAGGAGGCCCGTCCCTCCCGCCTTCCCTACTATATGGCAGGTCTCTACTATCTGCAGGATCCCTCCGCCATGACTCCTGCCTCCCGGATGCCGGTACAGCCCGGGGAGAATGTCCTGGATCTTTGCGCCGCGCCGGGAGGGAAAGCCACTGCGCTGGGAGCTGCTCTGCACGGCAGGGGGCTTCTCATCGCCAATGATATCAGCACCACCAGGGCACGGGCCCTTCTTCGGAATCTGGAGCTTTTCGGGATTCCCAATATTTTTGTCACAAATGAAAAGCCGGAAAAACTGGCTTCGAAATTCCCCGGCTTCTTCCACCGCATCATGCTGGACGCTCCCTGCTCCGGGGAAGGAATGTTCCGGAAGGATGCCTCTCTTCTCCGGGACTGGAGTCTCCGGAAATCCCTGGAGCTGCGCTCTGTTCAGAAAAAGCTCCTTTCGCTCTGCTGCGGGATGCTCCGCCCCGGAGGAACCATCCTCTATTCCACCTGTACCTACAATACCGGAGAGGATGAGGAGATTCTCCTGGAAACCCTCAGCTCCCATCCGGAAATGGAGCTTCTGCCCTTTGAATGGTACGACGGCTTTTCCGGGGGCGTCGATCCCGGTCAGAAATCAGGATCCTCCTTCCCCTTGGCGCTCCCCGCCTGTCCCGGGCTGGAAAAGGCCTGCGCGAGGCTTTACCCGCACCGGCTGGAGGGAGAAGGCCAGTTCTTCGCGCTCCTGAGAAAAAAGGATCCTTCCGCAGAAGAGACTGACGACCCGGCTTTCGCCGATCAAGCCGCCAAAGCTGCCTCTCCGGATTTCCCTTCCATTTCCGGCTCCTCCCATAAAGGGAAGAAAAAGGCCGGCGGGAAAGCTCCTTCCCAATGCCGGCCGGACAGGACCATGCGATCATGGATCGACGCATTCTTCGAGGAGCTCGGCGCCCGGACCCTGGGAGGCCTCCCACTGGATCCGGACCGTCTGGAGGTCCGGCAGGATAAGGTTTACTACCTTCCCGCCGAAGAACCGGATCTTTCCGGGATCACCTTTCTCCGGAACGGCCTTTTTCTGGGAGAACTGAAAAAGGACCGGTTTGAGCCGTCACAGCCCCTTGCCCTGGCCTTTCACAGGGGGGAGGCAGAAAGTACCATTTCTCTGAAGGTTTCCGATGAACGCCTGATCCGGTATCTGCATGGAGAGGCTGTCAGTCTTACTTCGGAGGAAGCCTCCGGCCGCAAGGGCTGGCAGCTCCTCTGTGTCGACGGATACCCCCTGGCCTTCGGCAGGCTCACGGGCCAGACCCTCAAGAACAAATATCCTGCAGGCTGGCGGCTGTAACCATATGCAGACTTCAGGATCATGGAAATGCCAGCGGGATTTCCTTATGGAGGGCGAAGGAATAGATGAAGGTCTCCTTCACCCTCCGTCCCGTCATCCGTTCGAGCGCCAGAGCATAATCCTCCAGCTGAATATGATAGAGATCGATGAGCTTCTGTTCCTCGCCCGGACGGACCTTGTCTGTCTTGTAATCCACCAGGACGATGTCCTCGCCCTCCAGGAAATACGCATCGATGATCCCCTGTACCAGCACGCCGGTGTCCGCCTGCCACTCCGGCGACAGTTCCGCTGCCGTTCTTTCGATCATAAACGGCTGCTCTCTGAGAAGCAGTCCATTCTTTCCCGCCGTCTCCATCCGTTTTCCCAGCTGCGTATCGAGAAACGCCTGAATATCCTCAGCCTTCACGCAGGCCGCCTGCAAAGAGGACAATCTCTTTTCCCGCACCATCCTTTCGACCTGCCCATGAAGCTCCTCCCTGGAAGAAACGCTGTGGTAATCCAGGCATTCCATCACCCGATGGTAGGCAGTGCCCCGGTCGGCGCCGGTAAACTGCTCCTCCTGCTTCTCCTCTCCCGACATTTCCCGGATAAACCTTGGGACGACCGGCAGAAGCTCCTTTTCCTTCAGGATGTTCTCTTCCTTCTCGCTGTCCTCATGCCAGCTTCGCTTTTTCAGGTCCGAAACGCTGACCTTCACAGGAATATTCCCAAGCTCTTTATAAGGATAGACATAGGTAAACCGTTTCCTGATCTCCTCCCGAAGCGCCGCATCCCGTACCAGAGCCGGATCCCAGTCTTTCAGAAGAAGGCGGTCTCCCTCCTCCTGCATCAGTTCCTGCGTTTCCTCCACCACAAGAGATGCCGGTGAAACGATCCTTACCTGGAAATCAGACACATCGTCCCGGAGGAAGGAATCTCCCCTGTCCAGGATCCCATTTGAAGAAAACAGCTCCTCCATGCAGCGGTGGCCGCACAGAGCCGGAAGGATATAATCCAGATAGGTCTTTGCCTTTCTCCGGACAGAGATCGGAAGCAGTTCCTCCTTCCTCCCGATAAACCGTACCAGGGAGGAAAGCTTCGCCTTCGTATCCCCGATTGTACCGGTAAGGATGAGTTTTTCCTTCGCCCTGGTCATGGCTACGTACAGAACCCGCAGCTCCTCCCCCAGCGTCTCGGAAAGAAGCTGTCTTCTGAGGACCTGCTTCTGGAGAGCCGGAATCCGGATCCTTCTGTCCGGATCCACATAATCCATGGCGGCGCCAAGACCGGAATGTATGAGAAAAGCGGCATTCACGTCCATGAAGTTGAAGTTTTTCCCAAGACCCGATACGAAGACCACCGGGAATTCCAGCCCCTTGCTCCGGTGGATCGTCATGATCTGCACCGCGTTCTGGCTTCCTCCGGAGGTATTCACCTCCCCGAAATCCACCTCGTATTTCTCCAGCTGCCGGATATAACGGATAAAATGATAAAGTCCCCGGTAGCTTGTCTTTTCATATTCCATGGCCTTCGCCACCAGCATGGAAAGATTCGCGTACCTCTGCTCACCGTCCGGCAGGGCACGTACCAGGCAGTCAAAGCCGGTTCTCGCAAGAACCTCCGTGATCAGCTGGTGTACCGGCGTGTAGGCCGTCATCCTGCGAAGCTCCTTCAGGGTATCCATAAAAGCGGACAGTTTCCGTACTAATGCCTCTTCTTCGGGATCTCTTCCAAAACCGTTACCCCCGTCATTCCCAAAAAGGGACAGCTGTCCGTCCTCCAGGAACCTCTGGATGCTTTCGTAAAGATATCCCGCCGGATATCTGCTCCGCAGGAGTGCAAGCTCCTGGGCTGAAACATCCGCGATCCTGGAGCGCAGCACTCCTGCCAGCGGGATATCCTGCATGGGATTTGCCAGGATATCCAGGTAATTCAGGAGCGTCACCACCTCCGCGGCGGAAAAGTACCCGGTTCTGGAAAGGGCGTAAACCGGGATTCCCTGGGAAGAAAGAACCTCCATAAAGGTTTCTCCCCAGCCCGTAAATGTGCGCAGAAGTATCACGATGTCCCTGTATTTCACCGGTCTGTAAGCCTTCTGTTTCGCATCGTAGATCTGTCCCTCTGCCAGCAGCCGCCTGATGCGCCTTGCGATCATAAGGGCTTCCAGCTCCTGCACCTCCCGGCCGGAAAGGTTCCCGGGCATGTCCTCATCCTCTGTCGGAAACAGCAGCAGCTCGGTACAGTTTTCCTTTTCCGAATCGTCCTTCGGGAAATCGGCGCCGGGATAGAGGGCTGCCGCTTCATCGTAGGAAACGCCTCCCAGATCCTCCCCCATGATCTGTCTGCAGAGATAATTGACGCTCTCCAGTACGCAGGGACGGCTGCGGAAATTCTTATGGAGGTCCACCTTCTGGCACAGGCTGTCTTCCTGGGTATAGGTCCTGTATTTTTCCAGGAACAGCTCGGGCTTTGCCTGGCGGAACCGGTAGATGCTCTGTTTTACATCCCCCACCATGAACACATTCTTCCGGTCCGACGCCCATCCGGAAACACAGCTGGCAATCTCCTCCTGCACCTGGTTGCTGTCCTGGTATTCGTCCACCATCACCTCATCATATTTCAGAGAAAGCTCCCGTGCCGCGTCCGACATCCTCCAGCCATCCCCGTCCTTCTCCCGCAGGATCTGCAGGGCATAATGCTCCAGATCTGAAAAATCCAGCACCCCTTTTTCTCTTTTCTGTCCGGCAAAACGGTGTGAGAATTCTATGGTAAGCCTCACCAGAGCCAGAAGCGGGCCTTCCATCTCCCTGGAGGCTTCTATGATCTCCTCTTCTGAAAGCAGGGCAAAGCTTTTTTTCTGGCTGTCCAGGATCGCCTTCGCCTCGTCCCGGTATTTTTTTGCCAGCTCCTTCTTCCGGGGGTCCAGGTCCATCCCGTTGGAAGCTGTCACCCTGCCAGGAAGCCTCGAAAAGGCGATGTCGGCCGAACACCGGGCGAAGGCTTCATATCCCCGGGATACGCAGGCAAGCAGCTCCTTTGTCTGCTCCATCTCCTCCTGCAGGATCCGGATATACTGCTGAGGCCCGTCCTCTTCGCAGGCCTCCAGGGCTTTCTGCTGCAGA
>JAFOJB010000328.1 GCA_017420455.1 Blautia sp. | reverse complement strand
TCGTAACGGAAGCCCTGCCTCTTGGCATTGTATGCCTGCTGGCAGTATCCATGATGTATTTTTTCAACTGTACCGATACCGTTCCCGGCGCATTATCCGGCTTCACCAATGCCACACTGTTTTTTGTGCTGGCTTCCTTCGGAATCTCCGAAGCACTTACGGTAGTACCGGCATCCAAACGGCTTCTTCTGTTCCTCATGAAGAAATTCGGACAGAATACAGAACGTCTGATGCTGGCCATCATGATCGTCACGGCGGTCCTCTCCTCAGTTATTTCCAATGTCGCGGCTGCCGCGGTGTTTATCCCTGTGGTGACGCATTTCCTGGAAGTATATGAAAATGAGGAGGCAAAAAGGAGGACCGGCAGGGCATATATGATCAGCCTTCCGGTGGCCAGCATGATCGGCGGCATGATGACGCCCGCCGGATCCTCCATCAATATGCTGACCATCAGCATGCTGGAGAAAAACACCGGCAGGACGATCTCCTTTGTCCAGTGGATGGTCATGGGAATCCCTGTAGTGATCGTCATGCTTCCGGCAGCCTGGTTTTTGTGTGTCAGGATCTTTAAACCCGCGCCGCTGGAAGAGAAGATCATCCAGTCCTATATTGAAAATGCCCGCAGGGATGTCCCGGAAAAAATGACGATCAAGGAGAAGTACGTCATCTTTATCCTGGGAGTGATGCTGGTGCTGTGGATCCTGAGCTCCTGGTATCCGCGACTCCAGATCGCGCCGGTGGCCATTATCGGTCTGGCCCTCTATTTTATACCCGGCAGGATGCAGATCCTCACCTGGAATGATTTTAAACGCTGTGTGAGTCTGGAAGCCTTCCTGCTTCTGGGAGTCATGATCTCCATGGGCAATGTGATCACCTCCAGCGGTCTTTCCGCCTGGATCTCCAGGGTGGTTTTCCCTGCGGAATATGCAGGAGGCACGCTGCTGACACTGGTTTTCGTGTGTACTCTTACCTTCCTTCTGCTGATTCCCATTCCGGTAGCGCCGGCCCTGGTAGCCATGCTCTCCGCGCCTCTGGTTCATTTCTGCCAGCAGGCAGGAGTATCCCCGGCCCTGGTGATGGCAGCCTTCGGCCTGTGTGCCTGCAACTGCTATCTGCTTCCTCTGGATACAGTACCCCTCATCACTTATTCCACCGGGTACTATAAGATGTTTGACATGCCAAAGGCTACGGTCTTTATACAGCTTCTGATGATCGTAGTATGCTCCCTGTGGCTTACAGCGGCAGGGACATTCCTGTTCTGATCCCGGCGGATTCCGGTGCGGAAAGAAAGCATTCTGCCGGATGATCTTCTGCACTTTCCCACATCACAGCATCCGGATGCAGTATCTGATCACAATGAAATATAAGAGCCATGCACAACCCTTTCGGGCCTGCATGGCTCTTATTAAGCGAAAAAAAGCCGCCAATTTCCGTATCATCCTGCACACATGCTGCGCTGACGTCAGCTGTCGTCAGCCTGCCTTTCCGGAAGGATCGCTTCCTGGGGATTTACGCCGTAATCCTCTTCCCGGATAACGCGGTTCTTCGCATCCACCAGCTGTTTGCGAAGCAGCTTTTCGTTCTGCTTTGTGAAGTTTACCTTTACGCTTTCATAGCGTTTATCCGCCTGGCCTTTCTTCTCCTTTGGCTTCCGCATCTGGGCATACAGGCGGGTCATAAGATTGCTGGCTACAGTCATGCCAAGGACCATCGCCACCAGAAGAAGCAGAAGGTTGGCGTTCTCGTTCGGGTGCGGAGTCCCCATGAGCAGAAAGACCAGCCGCATGAGACCGTATCCGGCGCCGCCTACGCAGAAGAGAGGACCGAAAAAGGCAAGGAAGGCCTTTTTGGAATCCAGGGGAAGATCCCCGGATATCTTTCCGGTCTGCCCGTTCATGGCAAAATGATAATACCGCCGGCCGACTTTGGAGATCAGTACCCACATGGGGAAAAGCACGCATTCCACTTTTTCGTTGTTGATAGAGATATTCTGCTCGACAACCTCTGC
>JAFOJB010000327.1 GCA_017420455.1 Blautia sp. | reverse complement strand
GAGGGAGCTGTTCCTGGAATGGAAGACCGGGAAAATACCGTGGCAGATGCTGAACAAGGAAAAACGGAAGGAGCCCCGCAGCCCGGGGAAACTGTACCGGCTTCTGCTGCAGGAAACCTGCAGTGCCGGGTGGAAAAGATCGAGCGGAAGAAGGAAAACCGGAATCCGCCCATGCTCTTCAACCTGGCAGAGCTGCAGAATGTCTGCTCGAAGCTGTTCAAGATCAGCCCGGACCAGACGCTGGCCATCGCCCAGGAACTGTATGAGAAGAAGCTGGTCACCTATCCCAGAACGGATGCCCATGTCCTTTCTACCGCGGTGGCAAAGGAGATCCACAAAAACATTTCCGGCCTCATCAGGTATGATAAAGCTGGGGCGGCGGCTCAGGAGGCCTACGACAGCGGCACCTGGAAGAATATCGCCAGAACCCGCTATGTAAATGATAAACAGATCACAGATCACTATGCCATCATTCCCACCGGACAGGGACTGAGTGCTCTTGGAGGACTTTCTCTCACCGCCCAGCGGGTGTACGAGACCATTGTGCGCCGGTTTCTTTGTATTTTTTATCCGGCTGCAGTCTACCAGAAGGTGAACCTGGTCACAAAGATCGGAGAAGAATCCTTCTTTTCAGGCTTTAAGGTGCTGGTGGAGGAGGGGTATCTTCGCATCGCGGACAATTCCTTTTCCCGCAGAAACCGGCAGAAGCAGGAAGGAGAGGGAAAAGAGGATTCTCCAAAGGACTCCTCGTCCAAAAAAGATCCGGGAAAGGATTCCGAAAGGGAAGGGGAAGCCGGCGGGGAGATCGCCTGCGATGCGGCTCTTCTTGAAGCCCTGCAGAAGCTCAGGAAAAACACGATGCTTCCGGTGGAGGCACTTACCATAAAGGAGGGGGAGACCTCTCCGCCAAAGCGTTACAATTCCGGCTCCATGATCCTGGCCATGGAGAACGCCGGACAACTGATCGAGGACGAGGATCTGAGGGCGCAGATCAAGGGAGCCGGCATCGGCACCAGCGCCACCAGGGCGGAAATCCTCAAGAAGCTTTTTCATATCGAATACCTTTCGCTGAACAGAAAGACCCAGGTGATCACTCCCACGCTGCTGGGGGAAATGGTCCACGATGTAGTGAACTGTTCCATACGGCAGCTCCTGAATCCGGACCTTACGGCCAGCTGGGAAAAGGGACTGAATTACGTGGCGGAGGGAAGCATCACGGAAAAGGAATATATGGATAAGCTGGAGCATTTTGTCCGTGTCCGTACAAATCAGGTGCAGCAGGCGCAGAATGTGGGACAGATGAGAAAGATGTATGACAGCGCTGCAGTTTTTTACAAGAAGGAGATTCAAAAGAAATGATCAGGGATTTTACAATTGAAAACATGTTGGACCTTCATGAAACCATCGCAAAGGAGCTTTTCACGGGAAAGACCTATCCCTGGGAGGTTCTTCCGGAGATCGGAGATTTTATTAAGAAGCTTGGGCAGACTCTGGATCCCGAAGAATATGATTACAAGGGAGATGACGTCTGGATCGCGAAGAGCGCGACTGTCGCTCCCAGTGCTTCCATCACCGGCCCCTGCATTATCGGGAAGGATGCAGAGGTACGGCAGTGCGCCTTTATCCGCGGCAAGGCTATCGTAGGAGAAGGCGCCGTAGTCGGCAATTCTACCGAGCTGAAGAACTGCGTCCTGTTCAATAAGGTGCAGGTTCCTCATTACAATTATGTGGGAGACTCTGTCCTGGGCTTCCGTTCCCATATGGGCGCCGGG
>JAFOJB010000326.1 GCA_017420455.1 Blautia sp. | reverse complement strand
TACTGGGTGGAGGCCGAACTGTCCGAATGTCGCGAGCGAGGGGGGCACTGCTATATGGAACTCATCGAGAAGGTTATCTCGGAGGGAAAGCAGGCGATCGTCCTGATCCCGGAAATCTCCCTTACCTACCAGACGGTGAAGCGCTTCCAGAAACGTTTTGGAGACCTGGTTTCCGTGCAGAATTCCAGACTTTCCGCGGGAGAGCGGTACGACCAGTTTCTCCGGGCGAAGAGAGGAGAAATCTCTGTCATGGTGGGGCCGCGTTCCGCTCTTTTTACCCCCTTTGCGCATCTGGGGCTTATCGTGATCGACGAAGAGCACGAAAATGCCTACAAAAGTGAGCAGACTCCCCGGTATCATGCCAGGGAAACAGCCATAGAGCGTGCAAAGAATGAGGGGGCCTCTGTGGTACTGGGTTCCGCGACGCCTTCTCTGGAATCCTATTACCGCGCGCTCCGGGGAGAGTATTTCCTGGTAAGTCTTTCGGGCAGATACGAAGGCCGCGCCATGCCGGAGGTTGCGGTTCTGGACCTTCGGAAGGAACTGAAGGAAGGAAACCGTTCCATCCTGAGCCGGGAGCTTCAGAAGGAAATCCAGGACAGGCTGGACAAAAAGGAACAGGTGATGCTTTTTCTGAACCGGCGGGGATATGCGGGGTTTGTATCCTGCCGTTCCTGCGGAGAGGTGATGCAATGTCCCCACTGCGCGGTCTCGCTTTCCGAGCACCAGGGAGGAAGACTGGTATGCCACTACTGCGGGTATGAAATTCCGAAGCCCGCTCTCTGCCCGGTCTGCTCCTCGCCCTATATAGGCGGCTTCAAGGCGGGAACCCAGCAGGTACAGCAGGTGGTGCAGAAAATGTTCCCACAGGCCAGGGTCCTTCGGATGGATTCCGATACCACCAGGAATAAGGGAAGCTATGAGAAGATCCTTTCCTCCTTTGCCTCCGGTGAGGCAGATATCCTGATCGGAACCCAGATGATCGTAAAAGGGCATGACTTTCCGCGGGTGACGCTGGTGGGGGCCGTGGCGGCGGACCTCTCTTTGAATGATTCGGATTTCCGCTGCGCGGAGAGAACCTTCCAGCTGCTCACGCAGGCAGCCGGACGCGCCGGCCGGGGAGAAGGAGAGGGAAAAGCCGTGTTTCAGACGTATCACCCGGAGCATTACAGCATCCAGGCGGCCGCAAGGCAGGATTATGAGGAATTCTACCGGGAGGAGATTGGTTTCCGGAGTCTGATGGAGTATCCTCCGGCCGCGCACATGATGGCAGTTCTGGGGTCCGGAAGGGACGAAGAGAAACTGGGAACGGCCATGCAGTATCTGGCGCTTTTCATCCGGAGGCTTTTCCGGCAGGGAAAAATCGGCCTGATCGGTCCTGCTCCTGCCTCCGTCAGCAAGGTGAAGGATATTTACCATCAGGTATTATATTTAAAGCACCAGGACATCACGGTTCTTGCGAAAGTACGGAACAGCCTGGATAAATATATGGAGATCAACGAAGGCTTCCGGAATATTTATATACAATATGATGTGGAATGATCCACAGAAGAATAAAAGGATACTAAAAGGAGAATAACGATGGCACTGAGAACGATCAGAACAGAAGGGGATCCTGTACTTACCAAGGTCTGCAGGCCTGTTGCGGAGATCACGCCCCGCATCCGTACGCTGGTGGAGGATATGCTGGATACCATGTACGATGCATGCGGCGTAGGACTGGCGGCTCCTCAGGTGGGAATCCTGAAGCGCATTGCGGTGGTTGATGTAGGGACAGAGGAACCCGAACCTGTGATTCTGATTAACCCTGAAATACTGGAATCCTCCGGAGAACAGACGGGGGATGAGGGTTGTCTGTCTGTTCCGGGCAAAGCCGGAACGGTGACAAGGCCGAACTATGTGAAGGTGAAGGCCTTTGACCTGGATATGAAAGAAATGATCTATGAGGGGGAAGGGCTGAAGGCAAGAGCTTTCTGCCATGAGATCGAGCATCTGGACGGAAAGCTGTATACCCGTCTGGTCGAGGGAGAGCTTCATGATGTAAGTTATGAGGAAGAACCGGAGGATACAGAAGGCGACTGAACACTCGGGAAGCCGCACGCATAAAAGGAGACAGAATGGCAATGGATTATCAGGAGAAACGAATCGTATTTATGGGAACGCCGGATTTTGCGGTACCCGCGCTCTCTCTGCTGGCGGAGAACGGATACAATGTTGTGGGAGCAGTGACCCAGCCGGACAAGCCGAAAGGGAGAACGGGGGCGCTGCAGGCTCCTCCGGTGAAGGAAAAGGCCGAAGCGCTTGGAATTCCGGTTTTTCAGCCTGTGAAGGTGAGAAATCCTGAATTTGTGGAAACGTTAAAGAACCTGGCCCCGGATCTCATCATCGTGGCCGCTTTCGGACAGATTATTCCCAGGTCGATCCTTGACATACCGCAGTACGGCTGCATCAATATACATGGGTCGCTTCTGCCGAAATACCGGGGAGCAGCGCCCATCCAGCACGCTGTCATCGATGGGGAAAAAGAATCCGGCGTCACCATCATGCAGATGGGAGAAGGACTGGATACAGGAGATATGCTGGCCAGAGCCAGTGTCGAGCTTGCCCCGGACGAAACAGGAGGAAGCCTTTTTGAAAAGCTTTCCCTTCTTGGAGCTGAGACACTCATCGAGATCCTTCCGGATCTGTTCGCGGGAGACATCATACCGGAGAAACAGCCGGAAGAGAGCCCGACGCCCTATGCGGGCATGCTCACGAAACAGATGGGGATCCTGGACTTTGAAAAGCCGGCAGAGGAGCTGGAACGCCTGGTACGGGGGCTCTCTCCGTGGCCGGGCGCCTGTACCTTCCTGGGGGAAAAGAATCTGAAGATCTGGAAAAGCAGGGTTCAGGAGCAGAACGGAGGTACAGAAGCCGTTCCGGGTACAGTCCTTTCTGCCGGGGAGGATGGAATCCATGTTCAGTGCGCAGAAGGAATCCTGGTATTGACAGAGATTCAGCTGGAGGGAAAGAAACGGATGGATACAGCTTCGTTTCTCCGGGGGTGTAAGATACAGGCAGGACAAAGACTTGGCAAAAACAGCAACAGCTGAAGATAGCAGGAGGGATTCTCAATGCGAGGTTTTTATTTCGATCCCACGTACATACTGATCATCATCGGAGCTGTCATCTGCATCGCGGCGCAGACCTATCTGAAATCGGTATATTCCCGCTACAGAAAGGTACGCAGCGCAGCCGGACTTACCGGAGAACAGGTTGCTTTAAGAGTCCTGCGTTCCGCAGGGGTGGGCGATGTACAGGTAGTGAAGGTAAGTGGAGATCTTACGGATCATTATGACCCCGGGACAAAAAGAGTCTGCCTGTCAGAGAGCATTTTTGGCAGCAGCTCTCTGGCGGCGGCCGGGGTTGCGGCACACGAGTGCGGTCATGCGGTTCAGCATGCCAGGAATTACGCTCCGCTCACCATCCGTTCAGCGATCGTTCCGGCCGTGAACTTTGGCTCCACTCTGTCCTGGCCGGTTTTCATAGCGGGGCTGATCTTTTCCCTGAGGCCGCTGGCGGCTGCGGGGATCGTACTGTTTTCTCTGGCGGTGGTGTTCCAGCTGGTAACACTTCCGGTGGAATTCAACGCTTCTCACAGGGCTTTGCAGATGCTGGAGGGGACAGGAATATTATCCCCGGAGGAGAACAGGGGGGCCAGAACGGTCCTGACTGCGGCGGCTCTTACGTATGTGGCGGCGCTGACCTCTTCGATCCTGCAGCTGCTTCGGATGATCATGATCGTGAACGGAGGAAGAAGGCGTGACGATTAATACGGTAAACGGCCGGGAACTTGCCCTTATGATCCTTCTGGAGATTGAGGAGGGGGAACAGTCCAATACTGCCATCAGGAATGCCCTGACCCGGTATCAGTTCCTTCCAAAGCAGGAACGGGCGTTCATCACAAGGCTTTGTGAAGGCACATTGGAGTACAGGCTCTATATCGATTATATCCTGAACAGGTTTTCCTCTATTTCCGTTGACAGGATGAAGCCTGTTATCCGCGAAATTCTCCGCATGGGAATATATCAGCTTCGGTTTATGGATAATGTTCCGGACAGCGCGGTGGTGAACGAGGCCGTGAAGCTGGCCCAGAAGAAGGGCTTTTATAATCTGAAATCCTTTGTAAACGGCGTGCTGCGCTCCTGCGCCCGGGAAGGGGACGCCGTGAGCCTGCCGTCCCGGGAGGAGAACCTGACCGGATATCTGTCGATCCGGTATTCCATGCCGGAGGAGCTGGTGAACCGCTGGCTCCGGGCCTACGGAGAAGAAACCACGGAAAAAATCCTGGCGGATTTCCTGAAGGAAAAGCCCCTGACCGTCCGGTGCAGGCTGCTCCGAAACGATGTCTCAACGGTTGAAGCCATAAAGAAAAGCCTGGAGGATCAGGGAGTGACAGTGCAGCAGGCGCCTTATCTCCCCTACGCCCTCCGTATTTCCGGCTTCGATCATCTGCTGGCGCTGGAAGCTTTTCTGAAAGGGCGCATCCAGGTACAGGATGTGAGCTCCATGCTGGTGGCAGAGGCTGCGGCCCCTGAAAAGGGGGACTACTGTATCGACCTCTGTGCTGCTCCCGGCGGGAAAAGCCTGCATCTTGGGGACAAAATGGAAGGCTACGGTACGGTGGAGGCCAGGGATCTGACTCCGGCGAAGGCAGCCCTGATCGAAGAAAACATCGCCAGGACCAATTCCCTGAACGTCCAGGCGAGAGTGATGGACGCCACCGTATTTGACGTGGAATCCGAATGCCTCGCGGATATCGTGCTCGCGGACGTTCCCTGCTCGGGCTTCGGCGTGATCGGGAAAAAACCGGAGATCAAATACAGGACCGGAAAACAGAAGATCGAGGAACTGGTGCACCTGCAAAGGAAGATCCTGGATCGGGCGGCGGAATATGTAAAGCCCCGCGGAACACTTATTTTCAGCACCTGTACCATCTGTCAGGAAGAAAACGAAGACAATATGCTGTGGTTTCTGCAGAGCCATCCGGCTTTTCATCTGGAGAGCCTGGATCCCTTCCTGCCGGAGGAGCTGCACTCTGAAAGCACAGGTCTTGGATATCTGCAGCTTTTGCCCGGAGTCCACGACACAGACGGGTTTTTCCTGGCAAAATTCAGGAGATAGGGGAATAAGGACGAATGACGGATATCAAGTCCATGACACTGGAAGAACTGAAAGATTTTATGGTGTCGCTGGGAGAAAAGCCCTTCCGGGCAAAACAGATCTTCTCCTGGCTTCATGAACATCAGGCGGCGTCCTGGGAGGAGATGACAAACCTTTCCCGGGACCTGCGGCAGAAGCTGGAGGAATATCCCCTTACCTCTCTTCATACAGAGCAGGTACAGGTCTCTTCTCTGGACGGTACCAGAAAATATCTGTTCAGACTTGACGATGGAAACATGGTGGAAAGTGTCCTGATGCCCTACAGGCATGGGAACTCTGTCTGCATTTCCACCCAGGTTGGATGCCGCATGGGCTGCAGGTTCTGCGCGTCCACTCTGGGAGGGCTGGAAAGAAACCTTCTGCCATCGGAAATGCTGGACCAGATCTACCGCATCATACAGGATACCGGCGAAAAGGTATCCAATGTGGTGCTGATGGGGACCGGAGAGCCCCTGGATAATTATGATAACCTTCTGCGTTTCCTCGCACTGCTTACGGAGGAGGGCGGCCTTCATATCAGCCAGAGGAACCTTACGGTGTCCACCTGCGGCCTGGTCCCCAGGATCTACGACCTGGCCCGCGAAGAATATCAGCTGACCCTTGCCATCTCGCTTCATGCTCCCAACGACGAAATAAGGCGGCAGCTGATGCCCATTGCGAAGAAATACTCCATGGAGGAGGTGCTGCAGGCCTGCAGAGACTATTTTTCGCAGACCGGCAGGAGGATCACCTTCGAATACAGCCTTGTGGCAGGAGTGAACGATTCCCCGGGGAACGCCTCAGAGCTTGCCGGAAGGCTTAAGGATCTTAACTGCCACGTAAACCTGATTCCCGTAAACCCGGTAAGAGAAAGGGAAAACCGGCGCCCGGACCGGCAGCGTGTCGACAATTTCAAAAATAAACTTGAAAAATGCGGAATAAATGTTACTATTAGAAGGGAAATGGGGGCCGATATAGATGGCGCCTGCGGGCAGTTAAGGAGAAGATACTTGACAGCAGAAAGAGAGCAGTGACATGAGGTTTTTTTCTGAAACAGATGTGGGCCAGAAACGGAGGATGAACCAGGATTACGTGTTCGTATCCTCCGAGCCTGTAGGAAACCTACCCAATCTGTTCGTTGTTGCAGACGGAATGGGAGGACATAATGCCGGCGACTATGCATCCTCTCACGGGGTGCAGACGATGGTGAAGGAAATCCGAAACGACGCAGATTATAATCCGGTAAAGGTGCTGAGACACGCCATAGAAAGCGCAAATACGGAAATCTTTGAGCGTGCCCTGAACAATTCGGATTTTGCCGGCATGGGAACGACCCTGGTGGTATGTACCATTGTGGGGCATTATGCATATATCGCGAATATCGGGGACAGCCGGCTTTATGTGATAGAAAGACAGATCCGGCAGATCACGAAGGATCATTCTCTTGTCCAGGAAATGGTACGCCTGGGAGAACTGGACGCAGAGGAAGCCAGAAATCATCCGAAAAAGAATATCATCACCAGGGCACTTGGAGCAGAAAAAACGGTCAATGTGGATTTCTTCGATCTGAGGCTGGAGAGGGAGAGCATAATTCTGATGTGCTCCGACGGTCTCAGCAATATGGTGGAAGACTGGAAGATGGAAGAGATCATATTGGATTCACATAGAACCATTTCCGAAAAGGGAAGAACGCTGATACGGGAGGCAAACCGCAACGGCGGCAAAGATAATATAGCAATTGTATTGATTGAACCATTCGCAAACGAGGTGGAAGCATGTTGAAAACGGGAACGGTCATAGCAGAACGTTATGAAATACAGGCGAAAATAGGAACGGGCGGCATGGCAGATGTATATAAGGCCAAGGACCTGAAGCTGAACCGTTTTGTCGCTGTAAAGGTACTGAAACCGGAATTTCGGGAGGATACGACGTTCATCCGTAAATTCAAGAGCGAGGCACAGGCTGCGGCAGGGCTTACCCATCCGAACATCGTTAACGTGTTTGACGTAGGCGAGGACGAGGGAGTATATTATATCGTCATGGAACTCATTGAGGGAATCACCCTGAAGGAATATATTTCCAAGAAGGGAAAGCTTTCCATCAAGGAGGCTACCAGTATTGCCATCCAGGTTTCCATGGGACTGGAGGCAGCCCACAGCCATGGGATCGTCCATCGGGATGTGAAGCCGCAGAATATCTGTATTTCTACTGATGGAAAGGTGAAGGTAACGGATTTCGGCATCGCGCGGGCAGCGTCCTCCAATACCATCAGCTCCAATGTGATGGGGTCGGTACATTACAGCTCTCCGGAACAGGTCCGGGGCGGTTACAGCGATGAAAAAAGCGATATCTATTCTCTGGGTATCACCATTTATGAGATGGTCACGGGAAAGGTCCCCTTCGACGGAGATACCACGGTAGCCATCGCCATCAAGCATCTGCAGGAGGAGATGGTGCCCCCGAGCGCCTATGCGCCGGACATCCCGTTCAGCCTGGAGCAGATCATCTATAAATGTACCCAGAAGAGCGTAGACAGGCGTTACCAGAAAATGGAAGAGGTGAT
>JAFOJB010000325.1 GCA_017420455.1 Blautia sp. | reverse complement strand
TAAAATAAAAGACAGAGATCGCAGGAAATATGCGAAAAGAGGCAGGGCTTTCTATCTGAAGGCGGCAGCTCTTATGATCTGTTTACTGGCGGCTGCAGGAATGGCCGCCAGCCTGATCATGTATGAATATCGGGAGCACTTTGTCGATTACTGCGATCCTGATATTCAGAAAAAGCTGATGGAAGAATATCATTTTACGCCGCAGGCGCGGCTGAATGGGAGCGGAACTCTTTATATTGAAAAGGACGAAGACCTGTACTGTACCAGAACCGGTGCAGAATACCCCTGGATGTTTCAGAAGGACCGGATAAAAAAAATCGTATTCGGTGAAAATGTGACAGGACTTGACTGGAATAAAGGTGATGGCTCAGAAGATGTCTTCATATATGCAGAAGATAAGGAACTCCAGTATTACGGAAATATGCCGCATTATAATCCCAGATATGTTTCAGAAGATCTTTTCCGCTACTGCAGAAACCTGGAAGAGATCTCTTTTCAGGGCAGTTCCTTCCTTTTTAATACTCTCGACCCTTTTCGGGGAAATGACAGCCTGAAAGCAGTTTCGTGTTCGCCGGATACGCTGGTCGAGATTGCGTCAAATGGGGATAATCCGTTTCTTGACACTCCATGGATCAGATTAGACGGGTTTTGCACGGCAGGGGCTACGCTTTTCCGGTACAATGGATCAGAGAAATATATGAATGATTTTCCGGAGAATATTACAAGGATAGAAAACGGAGCATTTCAGGATAACAAAGAAGTAGAGGTAGTTTTTCTTCCGGAAGGTGTCCGCATAATTGGCGCCAATGCTTTTTCGGGATGTTCTGCGCTGAAACAAGTTGAGTTTCCCGAAGGTCTTATGGAAATCAGGCGAGGAGCTTTTGAAAAGTGCAGTTCTCTGATAGAATTACAGCTTCCGTCCGGTATTGAAACCATAGAGTATAGTGCCTTCAGATGATGCAAAAACCTGTCAGACCTTTCCCTTTCTCCAGAAAATGGTTTTTATACGATCGACAATGGCGTCCTGTACAACAAGGACCGGACAGAGCTTCTGTGGTGTTCTCCGGGGCGTACCGGCGAGCTGCGGATTCCGGAAACGGTAGCGATTCTGGATGACGGGGCCCTGGAAGACTGTTCCGGAGTTACAGATCTTGTGTTCTGCGAAGGAGCTGCAGGACTGACATTCTCGGATCTTTTCGGAAGCTGTCCCGCACTTACCAGCATGACAGTTCCGGAATCCAATCCCTGTTTTGTTCTGGAGGACGGGATGCTGTATACAAAGGATAAGACACAGCTCTATTTCTGTCTTCGGAATACCAGCGGGAGCATCACGGTACCGGACGGCGTCGTAGTCATCAAAAACTATGCCTTTTGCAACTGTAAGGAAATAACCCGGATCCTCCTGCCCGATTCCGTAAGGTATATTTTCAATAATGCCTTCTCTGACTGTACCAGTCTGCAAAGCATTACCCTGCCTTCGCGTATGAGTCTGGTTTCGAATGATACATTC
>JAFOJB010000324.1 GCA_017420455.1 Blautia sp. | reverse complement strand
TAGTCGCCTTCGAGCAATGGGTAAAGACCGCGAAGCTGGGCCTTATCGCCTCCCATTATGACGGCTTCGCCACCGGCAAGGCAGGAGTTCTGGACAGCATGCTGATCCCGGCCTTCTCCATGCTGATCAAGCAGGGAACCGCCTGTGCCGTGGAAGGGGATATGAAGGTCGCAATGGCCATGAGCATCCTGAAGACCATTTCCGGTACCGGCCAGCTGGCAGAAATGTATTCCATCGATTTCAACGAGGACATCGCCATCATCGGCCACAGCGGCTCCGGAGATGCGGATATTTCCGACAAAAAGCCTACCATGAAGATCGTGAAGGTCTTCCACGGTAAGACCGGCGGCGGATATCTGACTCAGTTCTACCCCTATACCGGCCCTGTCACCTATCTTGCCATCACCCAGGACGGAGACGGACACTTCAAGTTTGTCGTTGCAGAGGGCATCAATGAGGAAGGAAAGATCCTCTCCTTCGGCGATACCAACATGCGTACCCGCTTCACCTGCGGTGCCAGAGAGTTCGTAAACCGCTGGAGCGAATGCGGACCTACCCATCACTTTGCCGCGGCAACCGGAAGACACCTCGAAACCATCCTGAAGGTCGCCAAGATCTTCGACGTACCGGTAGATATCGTGACAAGATAAACCGCTCAGACAGAACAGAACTGAAAAAGAGGCTGTGAAAAAGGGATGGGATCATCCCTTTTCACAGCCTCTTCCTTTTTCTTTCCGGATCAATGAAGCTCTTTCTTCACAGCGCCTTTTTCAGCTCTGTTTTCTCAGAACATCGGGTTAATACCGCTCTGGGCCTGGGCCATATAATAATCCACGATTGCCTGGATCTTCGGGTCCAGTCCGACATGCATTTTCTCGGCGTCTGTCATTTTCTGAAGAGTCCTGCAGGCTTCTGCATATTCCTCCGTCATGTCCCGAAGACGTCCTCCCAGATACTGGAGGATCTGCATTACCTGGATCGGTGAATCATGCATAAGGTTCTCAAGGTCCTCCTCCGTAAACCTGACCACCATGGTGAAATCCTCTTCGGCAACGGCTGCAGCACTTCTCGGAAGATTCTCCAGAAGCCCCATCTCTCCGAAAAACCTTCTGCTCTCCAGAACAGCGATCTGCTTCTCATCCTTCTTCCCGTAATTGGTGTAAATCCCGACCTTTCCCTTCCTGATCTGATACATGGCGTCTCCGGGATCTCCCTCCCGGAAGATGACGATTCCTGCGCCGCACTCCATCTTCTCCAGGATTTCCGTCTCAAAAGCAGAGATGCTGGTCTTTGGTTCATCCGCCAGAGATGGATGGATGATCTCGCCGGAACCCGCATTCTGTCCAATCTTCAGAAACCGGGCTATTTTTGCCAGAAATCCTTCGCTTCTCTTCTCCGGCTGTTCCCGGGTATCCCCCATCTCCTGGATCGTTTTGCAAACCTCACGATAATCCTCTGTGATATGCCTGAGGCGCCGGCTGATCTGCTTCATAATGGCCCTGATCTTATTCGGGTTGTCGATCAGGAAAAACATAAGCTCCTCTTCACTGATCTCAGACAGAACGGTATCTTCTTTATCTGCCACTATTGTGGCGGAGCGCAGGGAACCATCCAGCACAGCCAGTTCCCCGAAGGTATCTCCCTCATAGAGCACCGTCAGCTTTTTTTCATCCTGTGTGCCGTAAAACTTGACCACGGAAACGCTGCCCTGTCTCACCTGATACATGCATTTCCCGGGTTCATTCTCCCGGAAGACGATCTCGCCCTGCTTATATTTTTTATCAATCATATTTCTCTCCCTCTGCCGCATCTGGAGCAGATCAATTACGACGGCTGCATGGACAGCGGAGCGCAGAAGCCGCCGGCTGAATGCAGACAGACCACAAGGCCTGCTGCGCAAGGAAAATCAGCAGGTTTTCCTGCGTCCGCTGCAGACGCTGTTCTCTCAGATCTCAGCCCGGACCGCGGTCTTCAGGGCGACCTCCATCATCTCGTGGAAGCTGTCCTGACGCTCTGCGGCGCTGAGGGCTTCCCCTGTAAATACATGGTCGGAAATCTGGAAAAGCGCGAGAGCCTTCTTTCCTGCAGCCATAGCTGTCAGATAAAGGCCTGCCGCCTCCATTTCCACGCCCAGATGTCCCAGCGCTTTGGCTTTCTGGTTTACCTCCGGATCCGGATGATAGAAGAAATCCGATGTATAGACGGTACCGATCTTCGCATGGACATTCATTTCCTCTGCAGCCTTCACTGCTTCCCTGAAAAGCTCATAGCTTGCGGTAGGCGCTACGATGCCGGGAAGCGCGTAGGATGTCGCCATCGTAGAATTGGTAGAGGCCGACATGGCGATGACCAGATCCCGGACATGCACATCGTCTCCGATCCCTCCGGCCGAGCCGATGCGGATGATGGCTTCCACACCGAAGAAATGGAACAGTTCATAGGCATAAAGAGTAAAGGACGGCATTCCCATGCCGGAACCCATGACAGAAACCTCCTTGCCTTCATAGGTTCCCGTATAACCGTACATGTTCCGGACATCGTTGAACAGTACACAGTTCTCAAGATAATGCTCAGCCACATACTTTGCCCGGAGCGGATCTCCCGGCATCAGAACGACCTTGGCTACATGTGTTCCATCCTTCAGTTCTATGCATGCAGATGGTGAAGATTTTCCCATAATGACCTCCTTAACTGATCGCAGTTCTGCTTTTTCTTCCTTAGAATTGTAAATCCGCACCGCCGGAATGTCAAGAAAAGAAGAGTTCCCCCGTGAACTGTAACAGTTCATAAGGCGCTGGCAGAAATTTCTCTTGACATTAAAAAGTTAGATATATATAATTAGTCATGTCTAACACAGGTATCTTACATAAAAGATACGAGCTTAATTACCGAAAGGAGATCCTGTTCTATGAAAAAAAGCTTTGTAATTCTTGCCGCAGGCGCCGTTTTATCTGCAGCAGCCGCGCCTGCTTTTGCGGAAGCTGATGTCGTTTACGGCACCATGGAGATTCCCTACGCCGCGTTCTATGCAGCGGAAGGCGTAAACGGCGAGGTAGATGCTGTAAGCTCAGCAACCGATTCAAAATGGAAAAATGAAAATCTGGTCGCCGGAACCTATTATGCGGAGCATACGGAGGATAACGGCGGAGATATTCCTGGCGTGGTTTATCCTGTCGCGATATCCTCAGCAGATCTTGCAGCTCTCGGTGAGAATACTTATGGCTTCCAGGAGCTCGCCGATGCGCCTGCCGCTTACAAAAATGTCACCCTGGAGGATGGAAACGCTGTTTTCTCTGCAGTCCAGGGGGACACCACAGAAGTCCAGGCAGAAGCAGAATTTACCACTGTCAGCAGATACGGTGATTACCAGATCAACGTAAATGCGATCAACAATGCAGATGGAACCTCCGATATAGGCAGGATCGCAGGCGTTCTGGTCTCCACCGGCGATGGAAGCAATTATGCTCTGCGGCATCTGGAGAACATCTGGCGGGACAGCCTGGCATGGTCCTGCGGCATTACTACTGTGGAAGCTCACGGAAATGTGCTGAACTATGCGCAGTACGCGGACATGATGGGAAAGACCATCTCCAATATCACGTATATTACAGATACCGGTTATCACACCCTTGCGGTGGATTTCTATGTGCCGCTGAAATTTACCGGCGGCGTGACCGTCGGAGAGGCCGCTGCTGCAGATCAGACTACGGCTCTCACCTATGAGAATATTCCGGAGGATTTCGACCCTGTATACTCCGTAGAAGGGCTGGAATGCGCAGTCGCAGATGGCGCGCTTACCTGGGATGCAGCCTTCGCCGGCGCGTATACTCTGGAAGTAAAGGATAATTCCGGAGTCTATGCTCCTCTTTACAGTGACTTTGTCCTGACAACAGAGGAACTCCCTGTAACCTATGATGAAGCCTCCACAGCGATCGTGGCAGCAGAAGGCTTTGAGGACGCTGCGGTCTCTGCTTTCCTCCGGAATATTTCTGTCGTGACGGTGAACGGCACCGAATATAAGGCTTCAGGAAAAGGCGCTGTCGTGATCATTGACGAAGAGGGTTATGTTGATCCGGAAGCCGTGATCACCAAAGGAAGAGGCCCGGACGCTGAAACCGAACCGGTATTCCCGGAAAGCGGAAGCTATGAGATTTCAGCGGCAGCCACCGGATATGCCGCTCCCGTAAACTTTACCTTTGTTGTAAATAAGTGATCCTGATATCCCTGTAAAACGATTCATCGAAGGAAGGCTGCCATCTTCTGAGGCAGCCTTCCTTCGATATTCTTTCTCGTAACTACACTTTTCGGGAGGTACCATGGTTCTTTTGCTTTCTCTTTTTCTTGCTGCTTTTATTGTCCTGTGCGGAAAGAAAACCATCCGCACCCATACGACGCTCATCTATATCCTGTGCGCTTTTCTCTCCATTCTGTCCGGCGCCGCCCTGTACCTGCAGAAGGCGTCTGAGCAGGACATTCCAGGATATCTCAGCTCTGTGATCCTTTCCGTCTTCACCAAAGGCGGGCTTGCCTGCGCCCTTTTCGCATTTGTCATGTTCGCGGGGGCTGTTTCCAACGGTTCTTCTTTTCGGAAGACGGTGCTTCCTCTTCGCGGAGAGCTTTCCATCATGGCCTCTATCCTGGCAGCAGGACATATCGTCTTTTACGGATCCAGGTATTTCCTTCTTCTTTTCACGCAGGCAGCAGATCTTCAGAAGATCACGCTTATCGCCGCACTCAGCTCTTTTCTGCTGCTTCTCCTGCTGATCCCGCTGTTTATCACCTCCTTCAGGAGGATCCGGCGGCGTATGAAGGCCAGGACCTGGAAAAGACTGCAGCGGAGCGCCTATGGATTTTATGCTCTTTTATATCTGCATATCCTTTTCTTCAACATGCGGCCTGCAGGAAAAGGACAGCCAGGGGCAATTCTGAATGTCGTGCTTTACAGCATCCTCTTCCTTTCCTATGGATACATGCGCATTGCAAAGGCTCTCCGGAAGAATACCAGAGATTACTTATTACTGCCCCTCCGCTTTGCCGCGGTCTTCTGTGCCGCCTGTGTTCTGGCTGGTTTTCTTGTTCCGCTGTACCAGGCCCGGAATGTCCAGGCTTCCTCCGGGCAGCAGATGGACGCTTCTGCTTCCGCCGATTCCGGAGCTGCCGCTGTGGAAGAGGCAGCAACAGGAACATCAGCCGGGAATCCGGACACCGCTCCGGATGCATCATCGGCGCAGTATAAGGATGGGAAATATACCGGAGCCGCCATCGGATACAATGGCCGCCTTACCGTATCTGTCACCATTGAGGACGGCGTCATCACGGACGCGCATATGAAAGGCTCTGTGGATGACGAACCCTATATCACGGATGCCTGCGCGGTATTTGACGAGATCGTTGCGCAGAACAACACACTGGTGGACGCCGTATCCGGCGCTACAACCTCCTCTCACGCCCTGACAGAAGCGGTGGAGGACGCGCTTTCCAAAGCAGCTGCGGAACAGGCAGATTAACGGGAACCAGAACAGCAGCAAAAAGAGCTGTGAAAAACAGGAGCGAATGTACCTCCTTTTTTCACAGCTCTTATTCTTTTTCTGATGAAAGTTGATTTCCGGTTTCAGAACACAGGCGTCGAAAAACAATTTTCCGTATGGTTTCCGGAACCGTCTATCCCAGGGCTACATCCAGGATCATCATCAGGACAAAGCCCAGAGAAAAGGCGATGGTTCCTGCATTGGAATGCTTTCCTTCCGAC